>JBDLUG010000053.1:0-9225 GCA_039805405.1 Bacteroidota bacterium | reverse complement strand
TTGCACCCGAATTCAGAATCACTCCATTCCGCACAACCATGGCGAACGCAAAAGGAAAAATTGCCCAGGTCATTGGCCCGGTAGTAGACGTCTACTTCGAAGACGCACAGGCCCTTCCCAAAATCTATGACGCGTTAATGGTAACGCGTCCCAACGGCCAACAGGTCATCCTTGAAACCCAGCAGCACATTGGTGAAGACACCGTGCGCGCTGTATCAATGGACTCTACCGACGGCTTTACCCGTGGCCAAGAAGTGGTCGCGCTCGGCAAATCGATCGCCATGCCCACCGGTGACCAAATCCGCGGACGTGTATTCAACGTCGTCGGAGCCGACATCGACGGCCTCGGCGCAATGGACATGGACAACGGCGGCCTCTCTATTCACCGTGCGGCCCCAAAATTTGAAGACCTTTCTACCGCAACCGAAATTCTGTTGACGGGCATCAAGGTCATCGACCTCATCGAGCCCTACGCAAAGGGTGGTAAAATTGGTTTGTTTGGTGGCGCCGGTGTCGGTAAGACCGTACTCATCCAAGAGCTTATCAACAACATCGCCAAGGGCCACGGAGGTCTCTCGGTATTTGCTGGAGTAGGTGAGCGCACCCGTGAAGGAAACGACCTCCTTCGTGAAATGATCGAGGCAGGCATCATTCGCTACGGCGAGGACTTCATCCACTCTATGGAGAGCGGATCATGGGACCTCAGCAAGGTGAACATGGAGGAGCTCAAAGAATCGAAGGCAACCTTCGTGTTTGGTCAGATGAACGAGCCTCCAGGTGCACGTGCCCGTGTAGCCCTATCAGGTTTGACACTTGCCGAGTACTACCGCGACGGCGAAGGAAGCGGACAAGGAAAAGACATCCTCTTCTTCGTAGACAACATCTTCCGCTTCACCCAAGCGGGTTCTGAGGTTTCGGCACTTCTCGGCCGTATGCCTTCAGCCGTAGGCTACCAGCCAACTCTTGCTACCGAAATGGGAACCATGCAAGAGCGTATCACCTCGACCAAGTCTGGTTCGATCACCTCAGTTCAGGCGGTATACGTACCTGCTGACGACTTGACCGACCCCGCTCCAGCTACCACATTCGCCCACTTGGACGCCACCACCGTACTTTCTCGTAAGATTGCGGAACTGGGTATCTACCCTGCCGTGGATCCGCTTGACTCGACTTCGCGCATCTTGACCCCTGAGGTTGTTGGTGACGAGCACTACGGATGTGCCCAGCGCGTTAAGGAGCTCCTTCAGCGCTACAAAGAGCTACAGGACATCATTGCCATCTTGGGAATGGAAGAGCTTTCTGAAGACGATAAAATGGTGGTTCACCGCGCACGTCGCGTACAGCGCTTCTTGTCGCAGCCGTTCCACGTCGCCGAGCAGTTCACGGGCATCCCAGGGGTGTTTGTAGACATCAAAGAGACCATCAAGGGCTTTACAATGATCATGAACGGCGAACTCGACAAGTACCCTGAGGCTGCATTCAACCTCAAAGGTTCGATTGAAGAGGCCATCGCCGCTGGTGAGAAAATGCTTGCTGAATCCTAATTCGCCCCCACATGGCACTGACGGTCGACATCATTTCTCCAGAGCGCAAGCTTTACTCGGGTACGGCAACTGCGGTGCAGCTTCCCGGAACCGAAGGTTTGTTTCAAATTTTGACGAACCACGCGCCCATCATGGCTTCTTTGGCAGCCGGACGTGTGAAAATTGACGGAGCCAAAGGCACCGAATACGTTGAAATTGAAGGTGGAGTAGTCGAGGTATCGGCCAACACCGTGACCGTTCTGGCCAAATAATTCTCAGCATACTGAATAGGAGCCCGGCCCATCGGCCGGGCTTTTTTTTGCCTCACCAGACCGAACTACCTTCGCGCTGTGCACGGAGAGCCTATTGAATTCCTTCCCTGGTGGTGGTACGCCATTGCGGTGACAGGCCTCGCGCTCATCGCAGCTCTCTGGACTCCCAACGCGCAAGGACGCCGCCGTATGAGTCGGCTGGGCATCCAACTTTGGACAGACGGCCTGCCCACGTCGCTGGGGCCCTGGGTGAGCATCGCCACATCCCTCGCTGCGGTCGGAATTCTCTACGTCGGAGCTGGCCTGCAGCCCGCCTATTCGGGACTTGTGCTTCTCGCTCCATGGATCCTTCACGCCGTCGCCGGAAGCATCTGGAACGCCGTGCGCATCCACCAAGCCTACCACCAGTTTCGGAGCATGCTCATGCCCTTCATCGTGCTTCTCGTGGTGCCCTATGCATGGTGGCGCCTTACCGGCAGTGGTCCGCAGCCCCAACTCAGCCTAATAATCTTAGTATCAGCATTTGGCGTGCTCTATGTTACCTCTGTGTTGCGCGCCGCAATCATTTATATAAACCGCGGACCCGGGCCTTTGTACTTCAGAATTGCCTACCTTTGCACGCTGGAAGCGATACCGTGGTTATGGATTCACAATTACCTGAGCGCAAACGCAAAGTAAAGAGCATCTTGGTCTCCCAACCGGAGCCCCAAGCAGGGAACAATCCCTACCTCTTACTTGCTGAAAAGCACAAGCTCAAAATAGACTTTCGACCCTTCATTGAGGTCGTTGGTGTGAATGCTGCAGAGTTTCGCAAAGAAAAGATCGCCCTTGGCGAATTCAAGTCGTTCATCTTTACGAGCCGCAATGCGATCGACCACTTCTTTCGCATGTGCGAAGAGATGCGCGTCACCATCAACCCCGAGTGGAAGTACTTCTGTACCTCAGAAGCCGTAGCCTTCTACCTTCAGAAGTTCGTTCCCTACCGCAAGCGCAAAATCTACCCTGCGAAGTCTGCGCTTACAGATCTGATTCCGACCCTTAAAAAGCAGCGCGGCGAGCACTTTTTGATGCCGACCTCTGACGTACTGAACCCTGAAGTTCCCGCATCACTCGCGGCCGCCAACATTAAGTGGACTCGCGCGGTGATGTACCAAACTGTGGCCGCCAACTTGAGCGACCTGAGCGAAGTGAAGTACGACATGCTCGTCTTTTTTAGTCCCGAAGGCATTAAGTCCCTGCACAAGAACTTTCCGGACTTTGTACAAGATGCCACGCGTATCGCTGCATTCGGAAGCACAACCCACCTCGCGGCCAAAGAGCACAACCTCATCGTTGATGTTCCGGTGCCGTCACCCAAATTTGCGTCGATGGCGCAGGCGCTTGAAGCCTACGTCGACGAAGTCAACAAGGGTAAGTAATGGCCGACCTGCGCTTCCCCCTCGAGGAGCGCTTGAAGTCGCGAACCTCCATCGGACTTTTATTTAGCCGCACCTCGCGCAGCGTAGCGGAATCTGGATTGCGCCTCGTGTGGCGTCCTGCACCGGAGCCCCTTGTACGGGGGGTGCAAGTCCTCGTAGCCGCCCCCAAGAAGCGGTTCAAGCACGCCGTGGTGCGCAACCGTGTGAAACGCTTGCTCCGCGAAGCGTGGCGAATGGAACGCGGTACGCTTCCGGACGAGTGGCTTGCCGCCCAAAGCCCCAAACTCATTGGGCTGATTTACACAGGAGAGGCTGAACCTACGCTCACTGGACTTCGTGCCACCTTGCGGACCCTGCTGGACCGCAGCACGTGGTAGGCTAGCGCCAGGTTCCGTCCAAGCGTCGCGGCAAACTGTGGTAGATTGCCGTAGCGACAAGAACGACGCCCATTGCTCGCTCGAGCATGGATTCCGTCAGCAGAATGAGCACAAGGGTCAGCGCCAGTGCCTGACCGCCCCGAGTCCATGTGGAACGGCGCGCGCAGTAGGCCATTCCGAGGGCCCAAATGGCAATTCCGAAGAGTCCAATGCCAGCCCAAAGCTGCAGCACCTGATTGTGCACGTTAAGTTGGCGCTTGAGGCCAAATCGGTAGTTCCAGTCGGTGTAGACCTTCATAAGCTCGGGCTGGACCTGATCTGCGCCGACACCACGCCAAATGTCTCGCTGTATGACCTGCCAGGCTGCCTTGGCCTGTACGGCACGCGTGTCCACAGATCCCGTGGCCCAGTAGGGGTCCGCCTTCGTCAGTTTGCCCAGGCTGCGCTCTGAGGGCACGAGGGCGACGGCAAGTACCAGTACGACCCCAAGTCCAAGAGCCCAGGGCATCCACCGCCGAACACCAGTGCGACCCGAGAACCACCACAGTCCGCCAAGGACGACGGCGGCGAGCGCCATGCGGCTTCCGGCAAGGACCGCGACCAAGGCAAACACCCCCAAAAGAAGCGGTCGAATGGCTCCGCGAAACCGCAAGTCTGTAGCCACCGATGCCCCCGCCAGGCCCAAATAGAGCGTGAGGTAGCTGTGCTGGTGCGCAAACTCTGCAAAATCTCGGTAAAAGAGCGGTTCGAGGCTCTGGGCAGCCCACGCGAGGTAGGCACCGTGACCCAAGAGGCCGAGCGACAGTAGGATTCCGCCCGCGATCAACCCCTCGCTCCAGGCCCGATGCTGGCGGCGCAGCGCGAGTGGAACCCACAGCATCGGCATCCACCGCAGCATCGTTTCAAGTGACGGAGCCGACGTCCACAGCGCACTTGCGGCCAATGCCGCGAAGCCCGACCACAGGGCGACATCTGCCGGCAGGGGCTTCCAGCGACCTCGAGATGCAACCAGCGACAGTACGGCGGCTGCGGCAAGCGCAACGCCCGTTCCGAGGTCCCACCACGGCATCAAAATGGCTGCCGCACGAACAAAATAGGAGATAATTTGACGCTCCACCGTACGAAAGGTAGCCTAAAGTCCGTTCGCTGCCAAGCGCGGAAGGCGCGGAGACAGCCCGGTAAGCACCTCATAACTAATGGTTCCGCAGGCAGAGGCCACGTCTTCGAGGCGCACGTGGCGGCCCAAAAGTTCGACGCGGTCGCCCACCTTGAGGGGTACCCTGGTAGCGTCGACCATCAGCATGTCCATGCATACGCGGCCCACGATGGGCATAAACTGCCCGTGGGCAAACGTTTGACCCCGGCCGTTGCTCAGGGCGCGCGGAATTCCGTCGGCATAACCAATCGGAAGCGTCGCAATCAGCCGGTCGTGGTCCGCAGCATCTGTGGCCCCGTAGGACACCCCCTCGCCTGCCGGAACGCTTCGAATCTGGCTCACCGTCGTGGTGACGTGCACCACCGGCTGCAGCGCCGCAGCGTCCGCAGGGTCCAGTGAAGCCCCCATTAAGCCGATTCCGAGCCGAACCATACCACCTGCCGCCCAAGGGTGGCGGGCCACTGCCGCGGTATTGGCCATGTGGCGCCAAACCGCCATACCAAGTCCCGACTCAAGGGCGTCGGCAAACCTGGTGAATTCGGCCCACTGCTGGCGCGTGAAGTCATCTTTGTCGGAATCTTCAGCCGCGGCAAAGTGGCTCAGCACCGAAGCGACACGAACACCGGGGATCGCGCGGACGGCGTCAGCCACCGCGCGGCCTTCCTTCGGTTCAAATCCAAGGCGGTGCATTCCCGTGTCCACCTTGATGTGCACCAGCACCTCACCCAGCGCGTCGGGATGGCGCGCGAAGGCTTCGGCAAATGCCCGCAGCCGTTCCCAACTAAAAATTTCAGGTTCAAGTCGGTAGCGCAGCATCAGGTCAAAAGAGGGTTCGCCCGGGTTGAGCACCATAATGGGCGTGCGGATCCCCGCCTCGCGCAGTTCACGGCCCTCTTCAGGGTAGGCGACTCCGAGGTAGTCCAGTCGGTGGCGCTCCAGTGCGCGTGCTACCGGAACCGCCCCAAGTCCGTAGGCGTTGGCCTTGAGCATCGCCATAATTCTGGTTCCCCACGGAAGCATCGCGCGGTAGTGGCGCAAGTTGGCCTCCATCGCGTCCACGTCAAGTTCAACCACACTGTCGTGCTGGCGCGCGAGTCGGGCTTCAAGGGCCGCTTCTACGCCGTGTCCTTTGAGCAGTACAGAGCCGCTTTCGCCGATTCCCGGGGCGGAATTTTGGGGTTGGCTGATGTGCAGTTCAATGCTTGGGAAGCGTGCAGCCCATCGGTGCACGGCGCTCGTCCACCGTGCGGAATCCCGGTCAAATATGATCGCCGTCTTGGGGGAAGTGGGTTCCTGAGCCAAGATTTCTAGGGCCTCAGTGGCCGAGGCTTCGTCGAGCGCGTAGCGGTCGACGAGCAGCGCGCCGCCGCCCCAGCGGGCGG
The DNA here is from genome assembly GCA_039805405.1 of Bacteroidota bacterium. GTDB lineage: Bacteria > Bacteroidota > Bacteroidia > Flavobacteriales > Schleiferiaceae > TMED14. The sequence continues at coordinate 3,097 of JBDLUG010000053.1, read as the reverse complement.
CGCGCCGTTCAAGCCGCAGCGGTCCGCGCGGGCGGCTGTCAAAGTCGTGCGGGGTGCGGCCCAGAACGTAGCACGCCGCCAGCGCGAGCGCCGCGTTTGAACGCTCGGCCTCAGACTCCACCGGAACCAAAAAGCGCTGCCCATCTGGCCCCACCCATTGGCCACCCTCAACCCGCAGAAGTTCACTAGGGAGCAGGTCGTTACCGCGTGTAGCCCAAGGACCCTCTGCCACCAAAAGCTTTTTTGCGGTCCCAAACAGCGACAACTTCTCGGCCAACTTGGCTTCGCGGCTCGCGAATCCCGAATCGTGGGCATCGCCAAGTCCGGTAAAAATTCCATGGGTGGGGTTCAGCCACGGCGTAAAGCGGGCCATACCTCCGGATTCAGAAATTCCGACCTCAACTACCCAAAGCGAGGCGTCGAGCGGAAACTGCAGCACCGACAAAGGCACGCCCAGCTTGGAATTGTAGCTGCGTGGACTGCGCACCACCGTCGGATCGCCGATGAGGTGGGCGAGCTGTTCTTTCACGCTAGTTTTTCCGTTGGAACCCGTGATCGCCACCACAGGGCCCCTATAGGCCGCACGGTGTGCCGCGGCCATTCGGTAAAGGGCGGCCCACACATCGTCCACAACCAACGGAACCATACCCGTCACCTTGCTGCTGGCCCAGCCCCCTGCAGTCACCACGGCCGCGACGCAGCCGCGTTCTGCAGCCTCAGCCAGGTGGCGGTGGCCGTCGCCCGAGGGCGTGGTCAGCGCCCAAAAAAGAGCGGGCTCCGTTTGGGTTGAGCGCGAATCCGTCGCCATTCGGCTCAGCTCACGGTCGTGAGGGGCCGAAATGGGTTCCGCCCCAATCAGGGACGCCACCTGCGATAGGGTCCAGCGCGGAGCAGTCACTGCCTTAATTATTCTTGGTGCGGGCACGCACAAACTCAGACCGCGAAAGGGGTTCGTAGGTACGGCGGTCGCCCAGCATCACTTGATGGGCGTCCCCGGTAAGGCGGTGCGAGTAGTTCGCGAGTTCTCCGCTGCGGACGCAGATGGCGTGCACCTTGGTCACAAACTCTGCAACAGCCATCAAATGAGGCATGGGGCCAAACGGAACCCCGTTGAAGTCCATGTCCAGTCCCGCCGCAACCACACGAGTTCCGCGGTCCGCGAGCGCATTGGCCACAGCTACGATTCCGTCGTCAAAAAACTGCGCTTCGTCCAGACCGACCACATCAGCACCCTCAGCAAGCGCCAAAATTTCGTGCGCTGCCGCCACCGGCCGGGCATCCATGCGCCCCTCATCGTGCGTCACCACCGCATTCTCGGCATAGCGATTGTCGGTTAGCGGTTTGAAAACCATCACCTTAAGTTGCGCAATTTGAGCGCGCTTCAACCGTCGAATCAACTCCTCGGTCTTACCCGAAAACATCGAGCCCGCAATCACTTCAATGTGTCCCGAACGGGGCGTGTGCTCTTGGAACATTTCGTACTTTTCCACTTCCGCTAAACTACGGCTTTCAACCATGAGCACCGCCCTCTCTTCTGCCCTTTCTGGCCTCGAAACCTCGCTTCAATCGAGCATTCCGTCGGATGCGGAACTGCGCCACCTCGAATCCCTTCTCATTCAGGCGCACCAGGCCAAAATCCAAGCCTCAGTTGCCGCGGCCCACGCCGCCGCACAAGCGCAGCTGTCCGCCGCCCACGCCGCCGCTCAAGCCCAGCTCGATGCACAGATCGCCGCCAGCCAAGCCGCTGCCGCCGCACAAGTGGCCTCAAGCATCACCGCACAGCTCGACCAAATCCAACCGTTCAGCAACCAGCAACCAGCAACTAGTAACCAGCAACTAGTAACCAGCAACCAGCAACCAGTTGCCAGCAACCAGCAACCAGCAACTAGTAACCAGCAACTAGTAACCAGCAACCAGCAACCAGTTGCAGAGGAACTCGCCACTAGCAACCAGCAACCAGCAACTAGTAACCAGCAACCAGCAACTAGCAACCAGCAACCAGCAACTAGTAACCAGGAACCAGCAACTAGTAACCAGGAACCAGTTGCAGAAGCACTCGCCACTAGCAACCAGGAACCAGTAACTAGTAACCAGCAACCAGCAACCAGTAACCAGCAACCAACAGCCAAATCCGTAAACGCGCGCTACGCCAACCTCAATGCTGGCCTGAACGACCGCCTCGCGTTTGTAAAAAGTCTTTTTGGCGGCGACGACCACGACTACCAGCGCGTCGTTGCCTACTTGGCAACGCTCGAATCCAAGGCTGAATGCGAAACCTTTATTCGCGAAGCCGTTCAGCCGGAGTACGACTGGAGCAAGTGCCCCGACGTGGCCGAGCGCTTCATGAACCTGGTCTACGCCCGCTTCGAATAGATGGGCAAACTGGTGCTGGTTCCGACCCCAATCGGAAACCTCGGAGACATCACCGACCGCGCAAAAAGTGCACTGGTTGAGGCCGACGTCGTCCTGGCCGAAGACACCCGAACGACAGGTAAGCTGCTGAAATTGTTAGGTTTAGAAGCAAAGCTTCGCGCCTACCACATGCACAACGAGCACGCACAAGCCGACGGGATCGTGCGCATGATCGCCGACAGCTCTGGGCACGTGGCCCTTGCGAGCGACGCCGGAACTCCCGGCATTAGCGACCCCGGTTTTTTACTGGTGCGTGCCTGCATCCAGGCGGGGATCGTGGTTGAAGCACTACCGGGCCCCACTGCCCTTATTCCGGCCCTTGTGGCGAGTGGGTTTCCGTGCGATCGATTTGTGTTTGAGGGCTTTGTTCCGCAAAAAAAAGGTCGCCAAACGCGAATCCAAAGCTGGCGCAGCGAGGCGCGCACCATCGTGGCCTACGAATCGCCGCACCGGCTGCGCAAGTTGCTGGGCGAAATCGTTGAATGGTTGGGCCCGGACCGCGGAATGTGCGTCGTTCGGGAACTCAGCAAGTTGCACGAAACCTACCACCGCGGAACCGCCGCAGAGCTCGCCGCATACTTTACCGACGTCGAACCGCGGGGCGAACTCGTGGTTGTAGTTGAGGGGGCCAAATCCCCCGCTAAATCAGACGAAGAATGAGCGCTGCATCCCGCCGACACCGACC
>JBDLUG010000052.1:0-9309 GCA_039805405.1 Bacteroidota bacterium | reverse complement strand
CCGGAATAAAGTTGTTGCTCACGAAAAACATCAGTACACCAATCACGGCCAAAACGATCGTCACAGGGCGCAGCATGCGCACAAACGAGAATCCGGCCGCTTTGGCTGCGGCGTACTCTTTGGATTCTGCCCATTGCCCGTAGACCATGATTCCGGCAAAAAGTACCGCGATGGGCGCTGCCATGGGGAGTATGGACACGGACCAGTACCCCATGAGTTCAAGGATGCGCCACATCGAAATTCCGCGTCCTGCAAGGTCGTCCATATACTTCCATACCATCTGCATAAGCAGAATGAACACGCTCAGCGCCAATGTTTTGGCGAAAATCTGAACGAAGTTGGTGATGAAGTAGCGGTCGAGCTTGCCCAAGGCCAATTACTTGGTTTTCGGCGCGATGTACTCGTAGGACGCAGGGTAGTTGCTCCGCACGAACTCGACATCTTTGGCTTTTAGGCCTTTGTTGGTTTCGTACGCGAGCAACGTGATGGTCGACATCGTGCCGTTTTTGCCCTCTTCAGCAAAGCTGTACAACTTAAGCGTCTTGGCATCGATTCCCAGGGTGACCTTGACCACGTCGGGATCGTTTTTTGGAACCATACTTACGTACTTAATCGTGCGGCCGTTGATGGTTTTGGTTCCGGACCACGCAAACGAAGAGCTCTTCTCGTACTGGCTCAGCAACACGGTCGGCGTGTACTGCTGTGCATCTCCGTCGAGCTTGCGCACAATTATTTCTTCGTCCTCGGGACTGACGGTGGTGACCAAACCTGATTTAAAAAAGAAGGTTTGTCCCTGAAGCACGAGCTTGGCGGATTCGCCAACTACCCAGACCTCGCCGCTGGTTTTGCGCTCGACGCGCTGTCCGTTACGCCCAGGGGCGTTCAGAACCGAAGTAAAGCTGAGTTTTTGGTCGGTGTACGCGAGCGTCTGCTTTTTAACCCGCTGCAAAAAGGCGAGGGGAGTCTCGGATTGGGCGACCGCAGAAAAGCTTAAGAGGGCAAGGCCTAGAATGGAGAAGCTGCGAAGCATCATAGATTTTTGAGTCGTTCGTTGAGGTGCATTTCGTCTTGGACCAGTACCTGGCGGGCTTTAGAGCCTTCAAAGGGGCCGATAATTCCGGCGTCTTCGAGTTGGTCAATCAAGCGTCCGGCGCGGTTGTACCCAAGTTTCAGTTTGCGCTGCAAAAGCGATGCCGAGCCCTGCTGGTGAATCACCACAATTCGCGCGGCTTCTTCAAACATGCTGTCGCGCTCGTCGGCGCTGTAGTTGCCGCCGCCCAATCCGCTGTCTTCGGATTCGTATTCGGGGAGCTGGTAGGCGTCGGGGTAGCCCTGCTGGCCACCGATGAACTCGCAGACTTGCTCGACTTCAGGTGTGTCCAAGAAGGCGCACTGTAGGCGAATAAGGTCGTTTCCGCTTGAAATAAGCATGTCGCCTTTGCCGATGAGTTGCTCGGCTCCGCCCGCGTCGAGAATGGTGCGCGAGTCAATCTTTGCACTCACCTTGAACGCAATGCGCGCCGGGAAGTTGGCCTTAATAATGCCGGTAATGACGTTGACCGATGGGCGCTGGGTCGCGACAATCAGGTGAATGCCAATGGCTCGGGCGAGCTGGGCGAGGCGCGCAATTGGGGTTTCGACCTCTTTTCCCGCCGTCATGATAAGGTCTGCGAACTCGTCGATGACCAGCACGATGTAGGGAAGGTAGCGGTGGCCCTCCTCGGGGTTGAGTTTGCGCGCGGTGAACTTCGCATTGTACTCCTTGAGGTTGCGCACAAATGCTGACTTCAGTAGCTCGTAGCGCTGGTCCATCTCGATGCACAGCGAATTCAGCGTGTGAATCACTTTGGTGGTGTCGGTAATAATGGCTTCGTCGGTCCCCGGGAGCTTCGCCAAGAAGTGGCGCTCAATCGTGTTGAACAGGGTCAGTTCGACCTTTTTAGGGTCTACCAGTACAAACTTCACCTCGGCCGGATGCTTTTTGTAGAGAATCGAGGCAAGGATCGCATTCAATCCCACGGACTTACCCTGCCCCGTTGCACCAGCCATCAAAAGGTGCGGCATTTTTGCGAGGTCGACCACAAACACCTCGTTTGAGATTGTTTTTCCCAGCGCCAGCGGCAAGTCCATGTCGGACTTCTGGAACTTTTCTGACGCCAGCACCGAGCGCATACTCACCATTTGGGGGTGGCGGTTCGGAACTTCGATTCCGATGGTGCCCTTGCCCGGAATCGGTGCGATGATGCGAATCCCAAGGGCGCTCAAGCTCAACGCGATGTCGTCTTCGAGCGACTTGATTTTGCTGATTCGAATCCCTGCCTCTGGAACGATTTCGTACAGGGTAACGGTGGGCCCGACGGTTGCCTTGATCTTGGCAATTTCAATTTTGTAGTTGCGCAGAGTGTCGACGATGCGCTCTTTATTGGCCTCGAGTTCTTCTTGGTCAACTTTAGTCGTGGTCTGCCCGTAGTCGTTGAGCAGCTGTAGGGTAGGGAACTGGTAGCGCGAAAGGTCACGGCGCGGATCGTACGGATCGAGGTCCGAAGCTTTGGGAGTGGCAGCGAGCGCAGCGGCGGGCAGTACGATTTCGGGTTCCGGAATCTCGTCAACCTCGAGGTCAAGGTCTTGCGCCGTGCTGACGAGCGTGGGTTCGGGCAGGTCTTCAGGTTCGTCCCAAGGCGGAACCTCGGTGTCTGACGCAGGCGCGGCGGGTGAAGCAGGGCTGAGGTCCATCAGGTCCACCACATTGGGTGCCTCATCGCGCAGGAGCTCTTCGTCGGCTACGACCGAAGGTTCCGCACCAAAATCCATTGAAACGGGGTCAACCTCGCGGAACGCGGCAGTCCGCGCCGCCAAACGTTCGCCCAACTGCTGCGGGCGCAACTGAAACACCCACACGACGTGCACCGTGGTGGCCAAAATCCACGCGAGTGCTGAACCCAGCGTGCCGATAAGGTGTGCGCTCCACTGGGAGAGGAAGCGGCCGTAGTCGCCGACGATGGCGTCGCCGAGGTCCCAAGGAATCAGTGCTAAACCGCTCGTGATAAGTACGGCGCGAAGAAGGCTCCGGCGAAACCAGCGGCCGGCCTTAATCGGTAGCCCAAGGCCCCATTTGAGGCCGTAGACCATCACCACAGACCACAAAAGGAGCGAAGCAACGCCAAATCCGCGCACGGTGACGACCATTCCGACGGCGGCTCCGAGAGACCCTAAAATGTTCTGAATTTCGATTCCGCGCTGGGCTACGACTTCGCTGAATCCGAGCTCCATGGCGCTGTAGTCAGCAGTCCAAGTTCCTAGTGTAGAGGCGCTTGCGATAAATCCAAGAAGGCCAACAAATAGAACAAATAAGCCGAGCGCCGCGCGCAGTGATGGGCTTTCAGAAAGGTCGCGCCACGCCTCTTTGAGGTCAGTAACGCGAAGGGTAGATGAGTTTTTCGTGCTTCGGGCCATGGACTATGCCCAAAGGTAGGCCAATTCCTACCTTTGACCCATGCTGCAGTTAATAACGGCCATGTCAGAATTGGGAGCGGGAACCCGAGGTTCAAGCCTTGGCTACGCCGCCATTCGCAGTGCCTCGTTCAGCATTCAGCCCAAGTTTTTTCGCACGGTCCAGCCCCGAAAAGTGCAGACCAACAATGCGCTCCTGTACCGCCATCCTGAAACCCCCTACGGCAAGCGTATTCGCGGAATCGTTCGGATGTACCGCCGCATTTCGGCCGTAGTGGCCGAAACCCTGGATGACGGACAGTTTCCGCTCGTGCTCAGCGGAGACCACTCGAACGCGGGCGGTACCATTGCCGGTATAAAGCAGGCTTTTCCCCTCGCGCGCCTAGGGGTTGTGTGGATCGATGCGCACGCAGACATGCACTCACCCTACACGTCTCCGTCGGGCAACATGCACGGAATGCCGCTCGCAACCGCCATCGGCGAAGACAACCTCGAGTGCAAGATCAATGATCCGAGCCCCGTTACCCGTGACGCGTGGACCAAGCTGAAGGGGCATCCCCAGCGCGTTCGTCCTGAAGACGTTGCCTTCATTGGGCTTCGCAGTACCGAAGAACCCGAGGACGCCCTGATTGCCAAGTACGGAATGGCGGTGTACCGCGTTCCAGAGGTCCGAGAGCTCGGAATCTCTGTGGTGGTTCAGCGCGTCATGGAGCAAATGAAGGACTGCGACATGGTCTACGTTTCGTTTGATGTGGATTCCATGGATCCGACGGTTTCAGTCGGAACCGGAACGCCAGTAGCCGGTGGCTTTGACGAGTCCGAGGCAAAGCAACTGCTTGAATTGTTTGCGGACGCTCCGCTGGTGCGCTGCATGGAATTCACCGAAATCAATCCCTTGCTCGACAAGGGAGGCAATGCGATGGGAACCACCGCGTTCCGCCTCTTGCAAAACACGGTGTACCGACTGCAAGAGCGGTTGAGCCGACGTAACCTTCTTTAATCATCATGGCTGACGCGTTACTTTCGGCCGTTTCGACGGTCTTGAACGATTTATACGGATGGGATGCCCCCGTCGAACTCCAACCGACCCGCAAGGATTTTGAGGGCGATGCCACGTTGGTGGTTTTTCCCTTTCTCAAGCTGAGCCGAAAGTCTCCTGCAGACACAGCGCGCGAAATCGGCGAAGCACTTCAGGCGGCCTCACCTTTGGTGGCAGGCTTCAATGCCGTGCAGGGTTTTTTGAACATCGTACTGAGTTCCGACCAAATTCAAGCTCGATTTGACGCCATTCGTGCCTCAGAGGCATGGGGCACGGCGCCCGTCGACCCCAACGCGCCTGCAGCGATGGTGGAGTTCAGTAGCCCCAATACCAATAAGCCGCTGCACCTCGGCCACGTGCGCAACATTTTGCTCGGGCACAGTGTGAGCCGTATCCTCGAGGCCAGCGGCCGCAACGTCGTTCAAGTTCAGATTGTCAACGACCGCGGCGTTCACATTTGCAAGAGCATGTGGGCGTGGCAGCAGTTCGGGGGCGGAACCACACCCGATTCCGCCGGCAAAAAGGGCGACCACCTCGTCGGCGATTTTTATGTGCGCTTTGACCAGGAATTCCGCGCCCAAGTGAAGGAATTAATGGCGCAAGGCCTCGAAGAAGATGCGGCGAAGGCACAGGCCCCGTGCATGCTCGAGGTTCAAGAAATGCTTCGAAAGTGGGAAGCCGGCGACGCCGACGTGCGCAACCTTTGGGCGACGATGAACGGATGGGTGTACGACGGTTTCAACCAGACCTACGGCAGGTTGGGAGTTCGGTTTGACCGCAACTACTACGAGTCTGAGACGTATGTACTGGGCAAGCAAGACATTGAAGAGGGTTTGGCGCGTGGGGTGTTTTACCGCCGGGACGACGGTTCCGTGTGGATTGACCTGCGCGAGGACGGCCTCGACGAGAAGCTTGTTTTGCGCCGCGACGGAACCTCAGTCTACATGACCCAAGATATCGGGACCGCGATTCAGCGATTTAAGGACTTCTCGATCGACCGACTCACCTATGTGGTGGGCAACGAGCAGGACTACCACTTTAAAGTTTTGTTTTTAATTCTCAAAAAGCTGGGCTACGCCTGGGCCGACCAGCTTTACCACCTGAGTTACGGAATGGTGGACCTTCCGAGTGGAAAAATGAAGTCGCGCGAAGGCACCGTAGTCGACGCCGACGACCTGCTGGACGAAATGGAGGCCACGGCCCGCGCCTTGAGTGAAGAGCTTGGCAAGACTGAGGGGCTCGGCGAAGCCGAGAAGGCTCAGCTCTACCGCGTTTTGGGCCACGGAGCCCTTAAGTACTTTATTTTGAAGGTAGATCCGCGAAAGCGAATGGTGTTCAACCCCGAAGAGTCCATTGATTTCAACGGCCACACTGGCCCGTTCATTCAGTACAGCCACGCACGCATCAAGTCCATTTTGCGCAAAGCAGAGGGCCGAAGCACGGCCTGGGATTGGTCTGAGGTGGTCGTCGACGAGCGGACCAAGGAACTGATTCAAACACTTGACCGCTTCCCGCAGGCGGTGGAGCAGGCGGCACGCGCCTACAGCCCCGCTGTGGTGGCGCAGTTTGCCTACGATTTGGCCAAGGCCTTCAACGGACTGTACCAAGCCAATCCGATTCTCAATGCTGAGTCCGAGGCCGTGGTGGCGTTTCGCGTCGAACTCTGCCGTACGACGGCCGAGGCGCTGAAGCGCGCCCTGGGCTTACTCGGTATCGAGGCTCCCGAGCGGATGTAACACCCCCTAAGCCCCTAGTAACCAGTTACTAGTTACAAAAAACGCCGAGGGAAAGCCTCGGCGTTTTTCGTTACTAAGGTTGGGAACTTAGAACCCCGCCGCCTTTTTGGTGGCCTTGGGCAACCCGTCTTTGTGCAGCATGATTGAAATCGTCTTGGCACGCACAAACGCTTCAGACGCATAGATGTAGCCCTCGCGGTACGCGTTCTTGCGCGGACCCCATGAGTTTTTGACGATGTAGTACGACGCACCGGACTGGTCCTTGACCTTGCCCACGATCTGCATGCCGTGGTCGTCTTGGGTTTCGTAGTTGTCGAATGCCGCTTGGCGTGAGGCTTGCGTAACCGCGGCCTCTTCGTGCGGACCGGTAAACACCGCGGTTTTCTCTTCGGCGCTCATGTCTGACCAGTTCTTTGCAGGCCACACGGCGACGCCGTTGTTCAGCGAAAATCCTTTTTCAGACACATCGGTGGCCCAGGCAATCGTGAATCCGTTGGCGAGCGCGTAGTCAATCGTCGCCATCATGTCTTCGAGCGGAACGTTGTACGAAGTGCCCCAGGTCCAGTTGTCGGGAACCTCCACCGCGAACCACGATCCAAAGGGGTGGTGCGTGAAGCTCGTCAGCTGCACGTATTCCTTGGTGTTGATTCCGAGGAACTTGTCAGCAAAGCTGCGCGGAGTGTACTGCTTGCCTTCGTAGGTGAACGAGGTGGGTTCGGCGCCGAGGTAGGCGTCGAGGTAGCCCGTAAAGCCCTTGTGCCACGCTGTGGTCACGGTTCCGGAATTTTTATTCACCACCGCGTCGACAATGCCCTTGAGGGCGGCCTCGAGCTCGTCGTGGTCGTTGCCCTCGGTCCCGTAGTTGAGGCCAGCGTAGGCCGACTGCGGCACTGCACCGTAGCGGTCGATAACATAGAACAGGTCGGGGCAGGCGCCACCTTGGGCGAAGTTCAGCGCGCCGTGCAGACGGACGTACTTCTCTGCCTTGTCCTGGTACACCTTGCGCACCGTGTACATCTCTGACAGGTCAATGGCCGGCTTTCCCATTCGCACCAGTTCAGACTCGAGGAATCCGGTGGCAGAATAGCTCCAGCACGTGCCCGAGCGTCCTTGGTCTTTGACCGGAGTCGCCTCGAGGTCGTAGATGGTGGTAAACTCAAATGTTTTGCCGTCGCGGGATCCGTTGCCCGCAATTTTGTTGATCAAATCAACTTGCGCAAAGAGGCCCGAAGAGGCGAGCATCGCGCCAATCAAAAGGTGCTTGTTCATGAGGTGATAGGTTTACTTAAAATTGGGGGCGACGGGGGCGTCTTTGGTTCCGTTGGCGTAGTCGTAGAATCCGCGGCCCGACTTGACACCGAGATCGCCGGCGGTCACCATCGCCACGAGGAGCGGATTGGGTGCGTACTTGGGCTGGCCCAAGCCTTCGTGCAGCACACGTAAAATGCTGAGGCACACGTCAAGTCCAATGAAATCAGCGAGTTGAAGTGGTCCCATGGGGTGGGCCATGCCGAGCTTCATGATCGAGTCGATCGCCTCGACGCTGCCGACGCCCGTTTGAAGCGTTTCAATCGCTTCGTTAATCATCGGCATCAAGATGCGGTTGGCCACAAATCCAGGGAAGTCGTTGCACTCCACGGGGATTTTGCCAAGTTCCGTACTCATTGCCACCACTGCAGCCGCCGTGGCGTCCGAAGTTTTGTAGCCGCGAATGATTTCGACCAGCTTCATCACCGGAACCGGATTCATAAAGTGCATTCCAATGACCTTGTCGGGGCGCTTGGTTGCCGCCGCGATGCGTCCAATTGCAATCGACGAGGTGTTAGAGGCCAAAATGGTTTCTGGCGCACAAACTTCGTCGAGCTGGGCAAAAAGTTTGAGTTTGATGTCCACATTCTCGGTGGCGGCCTCCACGACGAGGGCGGAACCGGCGACAGCCGACGCCAGCTCGGTGTGGGTGCTGATTCGCGCCACCGCTGCTGAGGCATCTTCTGCCGTCAGCAGGCCTTTGGCGACCTGGCGTTCGAGGTTTTTTGAAATGGTGGCTATGGCGCGCTCCAAAGCTGGGGCGCTGATGTCGAACAGCGAGACGTTCCATCCGCTGGTGGCGAACACGTGGGCGATTCCATTGCCCATCGTGCCTGCGCCGAGTACGCTACAGTGCTTCATGGGCCTAAAAGTACGCTCGGGAGGCTACTTTCCGCGCCCCTTGAGCACGGTCCATACGGTGTACAGCAGCACCTTCAGGTCGTTGCGCCACGACATGTTTTCGATGTAGAGCAGGTCGTACTCCATGCGGCGAATCATTTCGTCGACCGTACTGGCGTATCCGTAGCGGACCATTCCCCAGCTGGTGATTCCCGGGCGAACCTTGTAAATATGACGGTACTGTGGGGCGCGTTCGATGATTTGCTGGGCAAAAAAGGCGCGTTCTGGCCTCGGGCCCACAATGGACATGTCGCCCACCAGTACGTTCCAAAACTGCGGAACCTCGTCCAGCCGGTACTTTCGCAGCACCCGACCCACCTTCGTGATTCGGGGGTCGTCCTCACTCGAAAGCTGTGGCCCAGCGGCCTCAGCGTCAGCCCGCATCGTGCGGAATTTGAGTATGCTGAACGGGGTGCCCTGCCGTCCCAAGCGCTCTTGGCGAAAAAAGATCGGGCCTTTTGTTCGAGCCACAGCTGCCGCAACCACCGCCATGACCGGGGCCAAAAGCACCAAGGCCACCGTGGCCAGGGCCACATCGGCTATGCGCTTGCTGTTGCGCTGCCAAGCATCCATGGGTTCGTGGTGCCATTCCATGAGTGGAACCCCATGCTCGTCCAGCTGCACCATCCCTGAAAGGATTCCGTACGTGTCGGGAAACATGAAAATCCGAACCCCGAGCTCCTCGAGGTCGAGCAGTAACGGAGTGAGGCGCTGGTGCTCTTCTTGAGGAAGCGCGACTACGACATCTTCAATGCCCAAGCGGTGGGCCCACGAAGCGATTTCTTTGGGGCTACCAAGGTGAGGTAGTCCACAGCACAGCGTGTCGCCGGATTTTCCGTGTACCGACATCCATCCGGCGAGTACTTCGCCCGAAGA
>JBDLUG010000051.1:0-9553 GCA_039805405.1 Bacteroidota bacterium | reverse complement strand
ACGATGCCCTTTGAGGTGCTTCGCTTGAGCGACGACCTGCTCGTGGACCCTGTTCGCGTGTCAGTGGCCCCCGTGTCGAGTACCGCCGAAAAAATTGCCCAAAAGGCCTACTTTGTGGACACGAATGCTAAGCGCGACCTACTCGCTCACGTGCTAAAGTCCGACGACGACATCAAGTCAGTCCTCGTTTTTTCGCGTACCAAGCACGGAGCCGACCGCATCTCCAAGGATTTGGAGCGCCGCGGAATTCCGGCCCTCGCCATTCACGGCAACAAGTCTCAGAACGCCCGTCAGGCGGCCCTTACCAGCTTTAAGAAGGGCAAGACCCGCGTGCTTGTCGCTACCGACATTGCCGCGCGCGGAATCGACATCGACGAGCTCACGCACGTAATCAATATGGACATTCCAGACGTGGCCGAAACCTACGTGCACCGCATCGGCCGTACGGGCCGCGCCGGAGCCTCTGGTGTCGCCTACTCGTTCATCGACCGCGAGGAGTACGGCAACTGGCAGGCCGTCCTTAAGCTCATCAACGTCGACGTGCCCGCTGAGCGCGAGCATCCGTTCCCTTCAGTTTTGTCGACCCCCGACTCATTCGGAATGGTTGCCAAAGCCGCCGCAGGCGGAGGCGGTCCGCGCCGCCCTTCGCGCCCCCAGGGTCGACGTCGCTAGGATTCGGTCTCTTAAATGCAAAAGCCCCGAGCGCGAGCTCGGGGCTTTTTATTTGGTGCAACTACCAGCCTACCAAGAAGCAGGCAGACTCGCGTACTTCTGCGTAAAAGGCTGCCAGACTTCGGCGTGCCACGTTGCAATCGCCTTGAGTTCGGTTTCGGTGGCAGCCTTGGCTCCCTTCCATGCGTTGAGGACGTTGGCCGACGGGGCGCCGCGCAACCCCCAGTAGTGGCTCGAGAACTGACCGTACTTCCACTCCCAGGTTTCGGGCTGTTCGAAGTAGCCTTTAACGTCTTCTTTGCCAAATAGAGCCATTCGGCGTTCTTCGATGGACTTGAGTTGGGCCTTTAGGTCGGTGCGCAACTCTTTGGTTTTGGCGGTGTCGTCGTTTGCAGCCACAAACTTTTCGATCAGTTCCAGGTGCTTTTTGGCATCGCGCAGTAGGGTTACGGCACTGTCCAGTTGGGCCATTTGGCCGTTTACTTCGGTGCTGAAGCCGTGATGTGCAGCCCAATCGGCGTCGGTGCGGACCGCGCGCGGATCGTCGTTCACCGTAACGTAGGCACTGTCGCGGTGCGGGCCGAACTCGTACACCATCAGGTAGCGTCCGGGTACGACCTCGGGGCCGTAACCTGGGTCGTTGGCGTTCTCGCGCTTGCTGCGGCTCATGCTGGGGCGCTCGGTGCCGGCGCTACGCAGGTTCCAGTTCCAGCGCTGCAGCCCGTTTTCGGTCGGAACCTTCGTTTCTATCCGGCGGATTCGGGTTCCGCTCGGATCGTAAATGTCAACGCGAAGCCACTTGACTTTTTTGAGTTCCTTGTCGGCCGTGTCGCGCTGCAGCATGTAGCTCATGCGGGCTCCGCCGTCGCGGTTTTCGCCCTGAAACATTGCGTGCCCCTGAAAGCGAATGCCGTCAGACTCGGCGTAGATCCAGTGGTAGGCGTCGGGCGCATCAAAGGCGGTCAGGACCCGGCCCTTAGCTGAGGCGGCCTCGCGGAGCGGACGCAAATCGTCCAGGATCCACGCCGCGCGGCCAAAGGTTCCGAGCACCAGGTCGCCTTCGCGCTCTTGGATGGCGAGGTCCTGCACCGGCATCACTGGAAGGCCGGTCCAGCGCTGCCAGTTCTTGCCGCCGTTGGCGCTCACGAACAGTCCGGTCTCTGTGCCAAGGTACACCAGCGATGGCGCCGCGGGGTCCTGAAGTACGCTCAGACAGTGGCCCATTCCCTCGGGGCGGTTGCTGGCTAAAAGGTTGGTCCAGGATTTTCCAAAGTCTTTGGTATGAAAGAGGTAGGGCGTGAAGTCTCCTTGGCGGTAGTTGTTGACCACCACCCAAGCCTCGCCCGCGTTTACGGTGCTGGCACGAACTTGCGGAACCCAAGCTCCATCGGGGAGGCCTTTGATACTGCAGCGGGTCCAGCTGGTGCCGCCGTCGCGAGTGAGCTGCACGGTTCCGTCGTCGCTGCCCGTCCAAATCAGACCCTTTTGAAGGGGAGAGGGGGCGATTGCCAGCAGGCAGGTGTGCATTTCGGCTCCGGTCACGTCAAAAGTGAGGCCGCCCGACTCGAGGTACTTCTGCTTTTCAGGGTTGTTGCTGGTGAGGTCTGGCGAAATGATGCTCCACGACGCCCCGCGGTCGTTAGAGTAGTGCACGTGCTGTGATCCGTAGTAGAGCGCCTCGGGATTAAAGGGGTCGGCTGCGATGGGGCTGTTCCAGTGCCAGCGCAGGGGTTTGCCGTCGGGGTGGACGGGCTTAATGAAGCTCTTTAATCCGTTTGAAACGTTTACCCGAGCCAGGTAGCCTTCTTGGGCCATAGCATAGACGGTCGACGGGTCGGTCGCGTGCGGAAGCACGTCAAATCCGTCGCCAAAGTAGAGTTCGGTCCAGTCGCTGTTTCCGATTCCGCCCTTGAGGTGGTAGGCCGGGCCCTTCCACGATCCGTTGTCCTGCATTCCGCCGTAGACGTTGTACGGAAGCTGGTTGTCGACGTTGATGTGGTAAAACTGCGCAAGCGGCAGGTTCTCGACAAAACGCCAGCTTTCGCCGCCGTCGCGGCTGATGTTGAGTCCGCCGTCGTTGCCCTCAATGACGTAACCTGGCGTCTTGGGCGAAAGCCACAGGGCGTGGTGGTCGGGGTGAATGTCGCTGTAGCGGGCAATGGTCTTCCAGGTGCGTCCGCCGTCTTCGGACTTGGTCACGAGCGTCCAAAGGGAGTAAATCGTGTGCTCTCTAAAGGGATCCACGTAGATTTCGCTGTAGTAGAACGGACGGTTGCCGATGTCTTCGGCGTCGCTGATGCGGGTCCACTTTACGCCGCCGTCGGTGCTCCTGTAGAGGGCGTTTTTGTCTTTGTTTTCAACCAGGGCATAGACCATGTTGGGGTGGCTGGGTGCCACGGCGAGGCCAATGCGGCCCAGGTCGCCTTCGGGCAGTCCGTCTTTTGAGGTGCGCTGGGTCCAGGTTTCGCCGCCGTCGTGGCTGACAAACAAGCCCGAACCGGTGCCACCGCTCTTAAAGAACCAAGGCCAGCGGCGGTATTCCCACATTGCCGCAAAGAGTTTGTTGGGGTTGACGGGGTCGATCACGAGGTCGGCCGCACCCGTGCGGTTGTTGCGGTACAGGACTTTGCGCCAGGTTTTGCCTCCGTCTGAGGTTTTGTACACGCCGCGGTCTTCGGTGTCGCCATAAGCCAGGCCAATGGCGGCTACCCACACCGTGTTGGGGTCGCGCGGATGCACCACGATGCGGTGAATGCCTTTGGTCGCCTGAAGCCCCATTGCTTGCCAAGTTTTGCCGCCGTCAAGGCTGCGAAACAGGCCGCCGCCAATGGTTTGGGAGTTGCGCGGATTTCCTTCGCCGGTGCCCACCCAAATCACGTCGGGGTTGCTGGGGTCGACGCGGACGGCGCCAATGGACGGATTGGGCTGTTCGTCCCAAATGGAGGCCCAGGACTGGCCAGCATTAGCGCTTTTCCAGAGTCCGCCCGAGGCAGATCCTGCATAAATCACGCGTTCGTCGCGCGGATCCACGTCGATGGCGGTGACCCGTCCGCTCATGCCAGCGGGGCCGATGCTGCGGAATTTCAGGTTTTTAAGTACGTCTTCAGGAAGGGTTTGGGCCGAAAGATGTAGGGCGGCCAAGAGTCCGAGGGTGAAAAGGCGAAATTTCATTGAAGCAAGTTACGCAGAACAGTCATTTTAAGTGGTTACCTTGCTATAGATGAACAAGACGGTTTTAGTAATGCTGTTGACTTTGGGTTTTGGCGCCATGGGTCAAACCGTGTTTACCGCGGACTACGCCTCGCAGGCCGACCTAAAAATCTATGTTGTCGACTACGAGTCCCAGGCAGATTTGAAGGTGTTCAAGGTGCCCTATGCGTCCCAGGCCAAGGGCAACGAGGGCAAGTGGTTTTGGGTTCCGTACGCGTCTCAAGCACAGAAAAAAGTATTTTTTGTGGACTACGAATCGCAGGCAGACCTCAAAATCTTTTTTGTGAAGTACGAATCCCAGGCGGGGTGGCGCACCTCAGCCAAAAAACACCTGATGTACTAAGATGGAACGGCAATTTCCTATAGGTCGGTTTGTATACCAGTCCGCTGAGGCCGACATGGCATTCATGATTAAGCGTTTGGAAACGCTTCCGCAGCGCCTCAAAGAGGCCTGGACGAAATGCCCGGAAGGGCTCCGCGACGAACCCTACCGCGACGGAGGTTGGACGCGGCGCACCGTGGTGCACCACATTGCCGACAGCCACCTCAATATGTACGTACGGATTAAACTCGCACTTACCGAGGACGAACCTACCGTCAAGCCCTACGATGAAAGCGCATGGGCAACGCTGCCAGACGGGCCCGTGGAACTTTCGCTTCAGCTGATTGAGGCGGTTCACGGTCGAGTGGTTCCGCTGCTCCAAACGTTTGGTGAAGAGCATTTTGACCGTCGCTACGACCATCCGGAATTGCTTCGCACGGTTCCGCTGCGCGAAGTGGTGCAGATGTACGCCTGGCACGGCGACCATCATTTAGCTCATATTCAACTCCCTGCCTTATGAAAAAGACCCTAATTTTTGCATTTGTCGCCGGAACTGTACTGTTCATGTGGCAGTTCCTGTCGTTCGCCGCCATCAACCTGCACGAGGCTGACCAGCGCTACCACCCGATGCAGGACAGCATTTTGGCGGACCTCGCGGCCTACGGGCTCGACGACGCGGGCTACATGCTGGGCCAACCGGCGCCGGACGCGACGAATGAACAGCGAGCAGAATTTATGGAGGCGCGCTCTGGCCAGCCATGGGCCCACGTGGTGTGGCATCCTGCTCAGGATACCGACATGCTCAAGCCGTTACTGCGCGGATTTAGTAGCAATGTGCTGATCGCGGGCCTGCTCTTTTGGCTGCTGGGCCAGGTTCGCAATATGGGGCCCGCGCGGGGCGCGGCCGTAACTTTGGTGCTCGCCTACATTGGCTACACCTACTTTATTTACAGCGATCATGTGTGGTACGACATTCCCGACCACGTCGTTCACCTGGTGGACACGGTGGTTCCTTGGACCCTCATCGGCGCCTTGGGCGGATGGATGCACGCGCGCAGCCGTGCGTAGCCTGGCCTTCGTTGGTTTCTGGTTGCTAGCCTCAGGTCTTGCAGCTCAGGATTGGGCTGAAAAGCCCGTGGCCACCGAGCCCCAAGGGGCGCTTTACCCATTGCCAACCCGCCCCGACTACACTCGGATCGACGCTTGGGCGGCCCACCCCGAAGTCGTCGACGGCAGCGACCGGCGCATCGCCGCCGCGGATCGCCTGGCCGGGACGTTTGCGGGTTCCGGAATTCCGACCTTTTTTGTGTACCCGACGCACTACGAGGTGGGTCCGAAGTGGAACGCCGACGTCTACGATGCCACCTACCGCCAGCAGGTTGATGAGGGTACGCTGGCCAACCAAGCCGCGGTGTTTAACGGAATCGGGCACGTGTGGGCTCCGCACTACCGCCAAATGAAGTTGGACGGATACTACACCCACGACTCGGCCCAGTTGGCGTTGGCATACGTAGCTTTTGACTCGGCCTACCAGGACGTGCGAAGGGCATTCGTGCGCTTTATGGAGCTGCAGCCCGCGGGTCAAACGTTTGTACTCGCTTCGCACAGTCAGGGTACCGACCACGCCAAGCGACTGCTCAAAGAAGTCATCTTGCCCAGTCCCGACCTGCGCGAGCGCATGACGCTTGCCTACCTCGTCGGAAACGTTGTTGAGCTCAAAGAATTCAACGGACTGCCCCTCTGCACCGAGCCGGACCAGACGCACTGCTACCTCAATTGGCGTACCTACGGTCAGGATTACTACCCCGAGAAGTACGGCGATCGGTTTGCGGTGGTGAATCCGATTACGTGGCGGACCGACGGCCAACCGGCCCGGCGCCGCGACCACCTCGGAGCCCTGTTGCCCAGCGGACGCCGCGGTTTTGCAGGTTCGTTTGTGGTTCGCACCGAGCAAGGCACACTGCGCGTTGAACGCTTAAGGCCGATGCTCAAAGTCTTTTACAACTGGAAGAACTACCACATTGCCGACTACAACCTGGTGTGGTTCAATGTGCGCCAAAACCTGCACGAACGCTTGAGTTCGGGCAAGCCCGCCGCGAATCGGCCGGTGCCCAAGGACTTTGTTCCGACCTCGGTCGACTAAGTTTAGTTCGAGAGGAACTTGAGGTTTTCGCGGTACGCCCGCTCGACGTCGCAGCGTTTGGCTTCGACGATTTCAAAAAAGGTGAAGGCGAACAACCACGAAGTCCACATGTCGGGATTCGCGTCGAATGCGCCGTCGGCAGCGTTGCGTTCCCAGTAGCGGTGCAGTGTTTTCACGGCGCGGAATCCGTTCTGCCATTCGTCCATATTCCAGCCCGGGAGGGCCCTAAGGTCCCGAACTTCGATCAAGCTTCGCAGGACCGCACGGCTCGATGGGGTAGTGCGGGAAGCCCACAAGTCGTTGACCAGCAAGTCCAAGTAGGGCAATGCCTGCTGCAGCAGCGCCTCTTCGCTAAAAAACGAAGGGTCGCGCCACGATACGGATTCGGTGTCGAGCAGGCGGTCAAGCATACGGAAAGTTAACAAGCTTCACGCAAATTTGGTTCACGCTCCGTACTTTTGCCGTCCGCAAGGGCAATTAGCTCAGTTGGTTTAGAGCATCGCCTTGACAGGGCGGGGGTCACAGGTTCGAATCCTGTATTGCCCACAAAGAAACCCGGCGCCGAGAGGCGCCGGGTTTTTCGCTAAAAAGGCGCGAAGCTCGCTTCAGCGCCTTTTTAGTGAAAAACCCGCACATCGCGCAGCGATGCCGGGTTTCTTTGATGCCTCCCCCGGCCCAGGAACGGCGAAGCCAATCCTGGGTAAAGCTCGAAGGACGATTCCGCTAAAATCACTATGTTTACTTAGCAACTACCCCAAAACCATGAACCTACTTCGAATTGTCCTCCTCGCGATTGCCCTAATCGCTGGTTCTACCAGCGTCCGTGCGCAAAATGAAAATTCCGCCCCAGAGGAAAGCACGCAAGAAACCACCATGAGCCTCGAGCGCATCAAGGAAATCAAAAAAGAAGTACAAATAACGAAAAGTCCCTACTACTATCCCGAGCTTCTAAAGCGCTTTCGCCAGGGCGATAGCACCATTAACGTGACAGAATGCTACCACATTTACTATGGTTTTTCGAACGAATCGGAGTACATTCCGTACGGGGCTATGGAGGAGCTTGAAGAACTTCAGCAACTCGTATATAACAGTAAAATTCCCCTAGAACCTGAGCGCGTTCATGCGTTGGCCAAGACGTTAGAAACTAATTACCCCGTGGGGCTTCGGTTTCTACTCGTTATGGCTGTCGCTGAATCCCGCCAACAAATCTTCGACGGGCCCTACAAGATCCGGTTCAATCAAATATTAGACGCCATCCTTACCTCCGGAAGGGGAACTTCAATGGAAGAACGTATGTACGTCATCACGACAAGTGATGAATACGTCGTCTTGAATGTTCTTGAGTTGGACTTTGTAGGTCAGTCACTTATAAATCAAACGGATAAGATGTCAGTAAACCCCGACAACGAATACGGAATTGAGGCTCTGTACTTCGACGTATCAATTCCGTTTTCGCACTTGAGCTCCATGATGAAGGATAAAGTACAGGTGCCGAATTCGGACAAAAAAGCTCGAAAAAACAAAAAATAACGCCTCTTCATGAGCGCAGCCAAAAGACCAGTAACTAGTAACTACTTAAAGCAACGACTCCTGGTCGTTCACGATGTACTGCCGGATCGACTCCACCTGGCGCTTGAGCTTGGCCACGTACCGATCCCGTTCCGCCTTGGCCACCGACGACATTTCAGTCGACCGCGAGCACACCTGCTGAATCCACGCCATCGTCGTTTCGGCAAACGCCGGCTGGCTCGTCTCAATAAAATTGAACGTATTGTAGCTCAAAAACGTCCGCGGACCGGAAGGGTGCTCAAGCACCACCCCGTTGTTTCCAAGCGACAACTCGCTCAAAAACAGCCGGTATGGGGCGCCAACTGCCGCATTTTTAGCCGGAACCCACTTGCGGCCCGCCTCGGCCTGAGCCCACAGACGGTCGGCCAGCGCGTCCAGCTCGCCGAGCAGCGTCAGCGCCAAATCCCGCGACTTAATCAGTCCGGTATCCCACAAAAACTGGATCTGCTTCAGTGTGCCGTAGTAGCACATCGGCGTCCAAATCTCGGTGCCCGGAATTCCCGCATAGGCTTGGCAAACCACTTGGCGGGCCGCCTCGCGCTCGGGCGGAAGCTGAAAGTCGTCCAGCGAAAACCCCTGAAATTCCGGAATTCCGATAATCGTTCGCGCCCAGTAGTACGTCTTCATGCGCGCCATTTCGGGCATCTGGTAAATGTAAAAAAGCGGAAAATCCATCGCCGCATAGTACATGTGCAGGTCTTCGCGCTGCTTCTCGAGGTCGAGCATTCGGTCGACCACGCGCTTGGTGTACTCGGCGTAGTCTGTCAGAGAGCGGATTGGTTTGCCCGCGTCAAACTCCACGCGCTCGTTGCCCTCTTTAAACAGGTAGTCAAGCGAAATGTCGTACTTGCGCGAAATCAGGACCGCCTCGTTGAAGGTCAGGGCCGTTTCGCCCCGAATCCGTCGGTAGGCGGAATCAATTCCAATATTGAGCAATTCGGCGAGCTCTTCGGCCCACTGAATGCGCTGCGGAAGCCTTGATCGGGCGTGTTCCAAAAACAGTACTTGTGCGCTGCGGTCCATTGCGCCAAACTAACGAAAAGTTTGCCTATTCCAATACTTCGGTCAGAACGGGATTAGCTCGATTCCGCGCAAACGCTTCGGTCAAAAGTTCTGCTAAAACAGTCAAGTCGACGTCGCTCAAGCGGTTGATGTACAGGCATCCAGCTCCCATCTTGTGCTTGCCTAGGCGCTCGAGCCAGGGGGCAAAATTGGCTTCGCCCTCGCCCAAGCACAAATAAATACTTATTGCAGAAGCCCTCGGGGCAAAGCCCAGCCCGAACCACGTGCCGCTTCGCCCCGTAGGGTAGCGGTAGTCAAATCTGCCGTAGCCCACAATTCCGCTCCAAAGCACCGGTTCGTAGCCTGTCACGCGGCGCATCATCGCATCAAGCACGAGGCTGTCCTCGCGCTGGTGCGGCTTTGGCAACGCCTGCAAAAAATCCGCGACAGACGCTGCCGTGGGTTGGGTTTTGTTTTCTTTCGCCACGGACTTACTGAATCATGCCGGCAGCCACGGTGGCTCCGCGTACCGGATCCACCAAAATAAATCCGCCCATCACGCGCTGCTCAGCGTACACTTCGGTCGTCGGAGCCTGCGCGCAGCGCACCGTTACCTCGGCAATTTGGTTGGCCTC
>JBDLUG010000050.1:0-9555 GCA_039805405.1 Bacteroidota bacterium | reverse complement strand
TACCTTCGCACCCTATGATGACCCGAGAAATTCCGCCCATTTACGAGAACATTTTAGAAACCATCGGACGCACGCCCATGCTCCGCATGAACGTGCTCGCCGAAGACATTCCCGGCGAAGTCTACGCTAAGGTTGAATACTTTAACCCAGGCCACTCCACCAAGGACCGCATGGCCCTAAAAATGGTCGAAGACGCAGAGCGCGACGGCCGCCTCAAACCGGGTGGAACCATCATCGAGTGCACCTCGGGCAATACCGGAATGGGCCTCGCATTAGCCGCCGTCATCAAAGGATACCGCCTCATTTGCACGATGAGCGACAAGCAGTCCAAAGAAAAAATGGACGTGCTACGCGCCCTTGGGGCCGAAATCCACGTTTGCCCGACCAACGTTGCTCCGGACCACCCTGACTCCTACTACTCGGTGGCGCGTCGGTTGAACTCCGAAATCGCCAACAGCTTTTTTCCGAACCAGTACGACAACCTGAGCAACCGCCAGGCGCACTACGAATCCACCGGACCCGAGATCTGGGAACAAACCAAGGGACGCATCACCCACTTTGTCGTGGGCGTGGGCACCGGCGGAACCATCTCAGGCGTCGCTCAGTACCTTAAAGAGAAGAACCCGGACATTCAAATTTGGGGCATCGACACCTACGGTTCCGTGTTCAAAAAGTACCACGAGACCGGCGAGTTTGACCCGCAGGAGATTTACGGATACATCACCGAGGGCATTGGTGAAGACATTCTTCCAAAGAACGTCGACTTTAGCCTCATTGACCGATTCGAAAAGGTCACCGACCGCGATGGCGCCGTGGCTGCTCGCGAACTCGCGCGCCGCGAGGGGCTGCTGCTGGGGTATTCGTGCGGTTCCGCCTTTCAAGGGCTGCGCCAGCTCAAGCACTTGCTGCCGGCCGATGCCGTCACTGTCGTCCTCTTTCACGACCACGGAAGCCGCTACGTCGGCAAAATCTACAACGACGACTGGATGCGCGAGCGCGGATTCCTTCGCGAAGAATGGAAGACGCTCGGCGAGGCCGTTCAAGGACGTGCCGCTCGGCCGTTAGTCACCATCTTTCCAGAGGAGCCGATCAACAATGCCATTGTTCAGTTGAAGCGATTCGGAATCAGCCAACTTCCCGTGCACGACGGCCAAAACTACGTAGGCAGCCTGACCGAGTCGCACGTGATTGCGGCCCTCACCTCTGGCGATGGCGGAATCGAGCAACTCGTGCGCACGGTAATGGGTAAACCGTTCCCAGTGCTGCCCGCCACCTCATCGCTACTGGACGGAGTCCATGCCATGGGCGAAGCCTTCAACGCATTGATCGTTCAGGCCCCAGACGGCGACCACATCGTGAGCAAGCACGACTTGCTGGCGCAGTTGGCCTAGGCCGCTTGTTGGCTCGTTGGCAAGATTAGCAAGATTAGCTAAGATTGGTAAAGGTGGCGTATGGCCAAGTGTATATAGTAGCTAGTTACGAGTTGCTAGTTGCTAGTAACGAGTAGCCAAGAACCAAGGGACAAAAGCCTTTTAGGAAATTCAGATTTTTTTACTAATTTTGCAGCCCTAATCTTAACAACTGGGTTTAGGACCCTTCTAAAACGTTAACTCACTATGGCAACACGCATTCGCCTTCAACGTCACGGCCGCAAAGGTCGCCCCATCTTTACCATCGTAGTAGCTGACAGCCGCGCAAAGCGCGACGGTAAGTTCATCGAGGACTTGGGCCAGTACAACCCCAATACCAACCCTGCTACCATTGACCTCAACTTTGAGCGCGCTTTGGAGTGGATGATGAGCGGCGCCGAGCCAAGCAACACTGCACGTGCCATCCTTTCGTACAAGGGTGTGCTGATGAAGAAGCACCTTCTCGAAGGTGTGAAGAAAGGAGCTTTGACTGCAGAGCAAGTTGAAGAGCGCTTCACAAAGTGGTTGAACGACAAGCAGTCATTGGTTGACAATAAGATCACCAACCTGACCAGTTCAGCTGAGAAGGCTAAGGCCGATCGCCTGAAGGCCGAGGCTGACACCAATGCCAAGAGGGCTGAAGCTGTGGCAGCGAAGTATGCTGTAGTTGAAGAGGCTCCAGTCGCTGAAGAGGTTGCTGAAGAGGCTCCTGCTGCTGAAGTTGCTGCTGAAGAGGCTCCCGCTGCTGAAGTTGCTGCTGAAGAGGCTCCTGCTGCAGAAGCTGCTACTGAAGAGGCTCCCGCAGCCGACGCAGAATAACTTAGGCGACCGTGGAGGGCTACTTCCAGGTCGGCTACGTGCGAAAGAAGCACGGATTTAAAGGAGACGTAGTGGTTCGGCTTACGGCCGACGACCCTACACCGTATCAGGGCCTTGACGCGTACTTTGTTGAAGAGCGCGGCAAGGCCCTCCCCTTTTTTGTGGCCAACGCTCGGTTGGTAAAAGCCGACGAGGCCATTGTACGCTTTGAAGGCATCGACAGCGAGTCCGAATCACAGGCGCTTGTGGGGCGCGGACTGTGGCTGCCAGAATCGCTGCTTCCTGAACTAGATGACGACCAATTCTACTACCACGAACTGCCGGGGTTCCGTGTGGTAAATGCCGGAGTCGAATCTGAAATGAGTTTGGTTCAGGTCGTGGAATATCCTGCTCAGGACCTCTTTGAGATTAAGGTAGATGGCCGCGAACAGCACGTGCTCATTCCGGTAATTGACCCCTTTATTGAGCGGGTGGATAAACCCGGACGCACGATCTACCTCTGTGCTCCTGAGGAGCTTTACAACCTCTGAATCCGCTCGTCGAATCGGATTCCGCGCGCACCCAACTCATTTAAAATGGGTTCGTAGAGCGAAGAAATATTGGGCATAACTACGCCGCGTTCGGGAACCAAGCCAAGGGCCACCAAACGGGTCGCCATGGCCACGGGCCAGCCCACGGTGTACGACATGGCGGTAACATCGGCTGACCGACCTTTGGCGACTAGCGAAGATTGAATTCGAAACTTTTCACCAGATAGTTCGTACTCAATGCGGTGAATCATAGCGAGCATGTCGGTATCGGCGTCGGTCATCGTCCACTTCTTCATCAAAATGTGCTGCAGCACTTGAGCGGGCGTTCCTTCGTTCAAGCCTACTGGCTCGTCCGTGAAAAGACCAAGCCATTCAAACTTTTCCATGAGGTCGGAATCCTGGCTGATGTTCATGTAGTGCATCAACTTGAGTTCGACGTTGTCAGAGGCGTGGTAGGCCAAGAACGTATTCAGAAAGTCGCGGTGGGTCATCTGATCGACGCGCTCAAGTGGGTAGGTGTCGTCGGTTGCCCCGAGCTTCACAAAAACGTCCCATGCGCGGCAAAACCCTGGGCGGCGAAGAGTCCCTCGGTACATCGTACCGATTCCATCCAAACCATAGGCGGACTGGTACTTTAGCGAATCGCGGTTGGCGTAGCCTTCAAAGCGTCCGTAGCCAGGAATCTCCAGAAACTCCGTTCGGCGAAAGACCTGGTGGTAGGGAATGTGCTTGAACTTGCCCTCTTGCATGAAGTGCACCGCCCCTCCCGATCCCGCCATCACGACGTTTCGAGGGTTCCAGGTAAACTTGTAGGCCCATGGGTTGGTAGGGCTTTCGGGCGCGAGGATTCCGCCACAAAAACTCTCGTAGGATGTTACTTTGGCGCCTTCGCGCTTGAGGCGGTGAAGGATTTCCATGGTCGACATGTGGTCGATTCCGGGATCCACGCCGCATTCGTTGACAAACACCAAACCTTTGGCGCGCGCCTCTGGGTCCAGGGCCTGCATTTCGGGGCTGATGTAGGAGGCCGTGACCAGGTGCTTCCCCTCGCGCACACAACGCTGAGCTACAGGAAGGTGCATCGTCGCCGGCAGCATCGACACTACGATATCGTGCATTTTCACAATACGATCGAGCAGGTCCTCATTTCTAAGGTCACCAGACTCTACGGTGATGTTCGCAAACGAGGCCGTTTTTCGGGCTAAAGTTGAAGAATCTTGGTCAAATACCGTAGCATTCCACGCCGAAGCGTCGGGATGGGTAGCCAAGTACTCAATCAGTGGGCCAGCCGACCGGCCAGCACCTAGGACAGCGATCTTTTTCACAAGGGTCGAATGAGGCCGCAAGGTACCTTAATTTTGCATTAACCCTTGATAACCATCGTACATGAGCCTTACTCAACCTAAAGGCGTTTTAAGCATTTCTGGCTTAGACCGCGCGAGCTTTAGCTACCAGCTTGATCCTCAAACTCTAACACAACTCGCCCTCGACATGGGGCGCGGAACATTAACCGCCAATGGCGTCCTGAACATTCCGACAGGAAAGTTCACCGGACGGTCCCCAGAAGACCGATTCATTGTGCGCGACGGCCACACCGAGAACCGCGTATGGTGGGGCAAAGTGAACATTCCGTTTGAGGCTGAGGCATACCACGCACTCAAAGCGCGCGTGCTCGACTACCTCGACGGCAAAAACCTATACGTGCGTGATGCTTTTGCAGGCGCAGAACCTTCAGTGCAGATCAGCCTTCGCGTGATCAATGAATTCCCAGAGCACAACTTGTTCTGCTACAACATGTTCTTGCGTCCCACTGAAGCGCAGCTCGACGGCTTTAACCCCGAGTGGACCATCATTCACGCCCCGGGTTTTGAAGCGGTCCCTGAGCGCGACGGCACGCGCCAGGCCAACTTCGCCATTTTGAGTTTTGACGACAAAACCATTCTCGTGGGCGGAACCGGCTACACCGGTGAAATGAAAAAAGGAATCTTCAGCGCGCTGAACTTTTTGCTGCCTACCCAGCACCAGACGTTGCCGATGCACTGCTCAGCGAACCTTGGTTCAGACGGGGCTACTGCCCTCTTCTTTGGCCTTTCGGGAACGGGAAAAACCACATTGAGCGCAGACCCCAACCGCCAGCTCATTGGCGACGACGAGCACGGCTGGACCCCTGACGGTCGCGTATTCAACTTTGAAGGTGGTTGCTACGCCAAGGTTATTGACCTCACTGAAGAAAAAGAACCAGACATCTTTCGCGCGATTCGCCCAGGAGCTCTGCTTGAAAACGTAGTACTCAATGCCGCTGGCGTTCCGGACTACGAAAACAAGTCGATTACTGAAAACACAAGGGTCTCCTACCCGATTGACTTCATTGACAACATCGTACTTCCGTCGCAAGGCCCCGCGCCCAAGCACATCTTCTTTTTGACGGCGGACGCCTACGGAATCTTGCCCCCGCTCTCAAAGCTCACTCGAGCCCAAGCCGCCTACCACTTTATGAGTGGCTACACCGCAAAGGTGGCCGGAACTGAAGCCGGAGTTACCGAGCCCAAGGCGGCCTTCTCAGCATGCTTTGGCGCACCCTTCATGCCGCTTCACCCCTCTGCGTATGCTGAAATGCTTATGAACAAGCTCGAAGGCACCGACATTCAAGTGTGGCTCGTCAACACTGGTTGGACGGGCGGAGCCTACGGCACCGGACACCGTATTTCGCTCAAGAACACCCGCCGCCTCATTCAAGCTGCAATGGGTGGCGAGTTGGACAATGCCCAAACGGCAACCGACGAACGCTTTGGCCTTGTACGAATTGCGGAATGTCCTGGTGTTCCCACCGAAATCCTCGACCCGCGCGCCACGTGGGCTGATACCGCTGCCTACGACGCGGGGGCAGCACGTCTTGCAGGCATGTTCCGCGACAACTTCACCAAGTTTGAGGACGGAACCAGCGACGAAATCAAAGCCGCCGGTCCGCGCTAAGCGACTGGCAGTGAAGAGTGAAGGCGGGCCGCAGGGCCCGCCTTTTTTAGTGCTACCAACTAAAGCAAATCGTTCGCCAGATTGGCCAGCTCGCTCCGCTCGCCCTTGACGAGCGAAATGTGCGCATACAGAGGCTGCCCCTTGAGGCGATCCACGAGGTAGCTGAGTCCGTTCGACTGCTCGTCGAGGTAGGGCGTGTCAATTTGGCGCACGTCACCGGTAAAAATGAACTTCGAATTCTCTCCGGCGCGCGTGATGATTGTCTTGACTTCGTGCGGAGTCAGGTTCTGGGCCTCGTCCACAATAAAAATGACGTTGCTCAGCGAACGTCCGCGGATGTAGGCCAAGGGCGTCACTAAGATCTTCTCGTTGGCGACCATCTCGTCAATCTGCTTGTAGTTGCGGTCGCGCTCGCCGAACTGGTTCTTGATGAACTTCAAGTTATCCCAAAGCGGCTGCATGTAGGGGTTAATCTTTTGCTCTGCGTCGCCGGGCAAAAAACCGATATCCCGATTGCTCAGCGGCACTATTGGGCGTGCCAAGTAAATCTGCTTGAAGTCGCGGCGCTGCTCCAGAGATCCGGCCAACGCCAGCAACGTTTTTCCCGTGCCCGCCACCCCCGTGAGGGTCACCAACTTAATGTGCGGGTTCATAATGGCATGCAGGGCAAATGTCTGCTCTGCATTTCGCGGTTTGATTCCGTAGTAGGCCGACTTTTCTACCAGCTCCATGTCGCTGGTTTGGGAATTAAAAAATCCCAGCCCGCTGCTCTTTCCGTTTTTAAGTATGTAAAACAGATTCGGCTGCAAATTCAACTTCTGAATCGTTTTTAGTCCGAGGTCCATCGAGACGCGCTTTTGCTCGTACAGTGCTTGAAGGTGCTTTTCAGGAAAACCATCCAACTCAGCCCTTCCCGTAAACACGGTATCTGTCTCTTTCACCTTGCCCGTGAGGTAGTCCTCGGCTGCCACATTCAGGGCCTTGGCTTTGAGGCGCAAATTGATGTCTTTGGTCACCAGAACTACGGGGCGGTTGGGCTCTTGCTCCTGCAGGTACAGCGCGGCGTTCAAAATTTTGTGGTCGTTTTTGCCTTTGCCGTACACCGCCGTCGCATCCACTCCCAAACCTGGCGTATCCATTACCACGCGGAACTTTCCGCGCTTCGGCCCATTCAACGCAATCCAGTCCGTCAGCGACTTATGCTCTGCCTTTTTGTCGAGCATTCGAATGAACTCTCGCGCTTCGTAGTTTTTGGTGTCGGAACCTTTTTTAAACTCGTCCAACTCCTCAAGCACCGGAATCGGAATCGCCACATCGTGCTCCTCGAAGTTCATGATGGCATTGTGGTCGTACAAGATAACCGAGGTATCGAGGACGAAAATCTTACGAATCTTTTTGGGCGCTGCAGGCATCACATTGAGGGTTTAACTGCGATGAAATTACCCGAAACCCTGATTAAGTGAGGGTTAAGTCCACCAAGTTTTCCACATACAGAGTTGATAACCTCTCCTCTTGTGAATACGCGTTGTGCGCTAAATTTATACTCTTATGGTATCCGTAGAACGAATTCAAAATGCCCTCGGGTTTGCCTCAGTAGAGCTCGCCGAAACCTTGGCCCGAGAAGGCCGCATACTGAACTACCGTGCCGGAGACTACGTGATGGAGCCCGGGCAACCGATGAAGTACGTGCCCATTGTTCTCGAAGGCAGCCTTCGGGTGGCCCGCAAAGACAACGCAGAGGATCGAGAACTCTACCTCTACACGTTGGAACCCGGCAGTGCATGCAGCAACACCTTTGGGAGCCTCTACGGCCAATCTCCGAGCCTTGAGGTACTCGCTGAAGAGGACAGCATGGTACTCTGTGTCCCCATTCGCGTGGTGCAAGAACTCTTGCACACCAATCAAGAGTGGATGAACTTCGTACTGCGATCCTACCAGAAGCGATTCGACGAAGCATTAAATGCACTAGACGATGTCGCATTCAGGCAGTTGGATGAGCGACTTGTACACTTTTTAGTCGAAAAAGCCCGTCGAAACGAGCAAAATGAAGTTCACATGAGTCACTTTGAGATCGCTCAAGCACTGAATTCATCTCGTGAAGTCGTTTCGCGACTGCTTAAGCGCCTAGAAAGTGAAGGTCGCGTTCGCCTCGGTCGCAACCGAATCGAGATCCTCGACTAGTCCCGCCCTATTTTTGCGTCATGATTCGACGCTACCTACGCTTGGCCATCGCGGCCGCCATTCTCGCGCTTGCCTCCTACCAGTTCATTGAGACAAATTGGGGCAACGGCATTTTTCTTACCCTCCTCGCGGGCATTCCCGTTCTCATTCACTTTCGGAACGAGCGCATTCTCATGGCACTTTGGTACGTGCGTTCGCAGAACTTCACTAAGGCTGGTGCCCAGCTTGACGCCCTGAAGTACCCCGAGCAAACCCTCATTAAGGGTCAGTTGGCCTACTACTACTTTTTGCGCGGACTGATGCTTTCGCAAACCAACATGGCGCAGTCAGAGTCCTACATGCGCAAGGCCTTAAACACAGGGCTTCGCATGAAGCAAGATCGCGCCCTCGCAAAGATGCAACTCGCCGCTATGGCAATGTCGCGCCGCCGCAAGACTGAAGCACAAGCGCTGCTAACTGAGGCCAAGAAGTTGGACGACAAAGGACTTTTGGCCGACCAGCTCAAAATGCTCAAAGACCAGCTTAAGCGGATTTAAACATACTTCGCGCTCACAAAAAAAGCCCAAGCGTGTCGCTTGGGCTTTTTTATGTTCTAAAGAGTTCGAACTACTTCTTCTCTTCAGTCTTTGCACTCTCGGGGTAGCGGGCCGCAGTCAGCTCCTTGCTTACCGCAGAACGCTCAAGGCGAAGGCGGCTGTTTTCGGTCTCAAGAACAAATGTGTGTTCGTCGAGGTCAGAAATTTTGCCGTGCACGCCACCGGTAGTCACGATGCGCATTCCTTTAGAAAGCACGTTGCGAAACTTGGTTTCTTCTTTTTGACGCTTCATTTGCGGACGCAAGAAAAAGAAGTACATCACCGCCAAAATGGCGATTAGGGGCAAAAAGCCAGCGATTCCACCTTGGGACTGGGCTTGTAGAAATAGGTTCATGTTACTTGGCTTTGGGGGTTACATTGGCCGTAATGGTCAACACTTTGGTACTTGGGACTGCGTTGGTGGTCAGGGTCACCGTCTTGTTTTGCTGGTTCGGCTTGCCCTCACTGTTGAAGCTCACCTTAATTACGCCCTCCTCACCCGGTGCCACTGGGGCATTGGGGTATTCTGGAACAGTACATCCGCACGAACCTTGAGCAGAAGAAATGATCAGTGGTCCGTCACCGGTATTCGTAAACTTAAATTCCGTTTCGACGACGTCACCTTCTTTGATGGTTCCGAAGTCGTGCGACTCATTTGCAAAGGTGAGTTCGGGAAGTTCGGCGCTCTGCACGGCCTCAAGCGCCATGCGCTCTGATTCAGGCTTTACGCGATCACTTGGATTCGAACAGGCCACCGCTACAGTGGCTAGGGCGGTAACGAAAATGGTTGTTGTCTTCATAGATGGTAAAATTAGGACCCAATTAGGCCTCGTCCGAGCTTTTGAATGCGGCCTTCTGATTTTAAATCGCTGACCACGGCATCTAAAATTCCGTTGACAAATGAGGCGGCCTTTGGCGAACCGTACTGCTTGGCGAGTTCAATGGCTTCGTCAATGCTCACTTTAACCGGAATTTGCGGAAACGCAACCACTTCACTCAGCGCCATTTGCACAATGCTTCGGTCGACTGGAGCCATGCGGTCAAAATCCCATTGCTTGGCTTTTTTGG
>JBDLUG010000049.1:0-9571 GCA_039805405.1 Bacteroidota bacterium | reverse complement strand
TCGTGGCCTTACTCGTGGTGGCCTATGCCTCGCGGGGCTTGTCGGCGCTTAAACCCAAGGTGTCTGAAGGCGCTCCCGCGGCTGCCAAGGATTTAGCCCTTCTGGTGGTTGGCCGCAACGCGGCTCCCTGGTTTGAAGAGTGGATTGCGGCTTTTGCGGCAAGCGGACTGCCGTCGACCGTTGAAATGGTCGTAATTGACAACCAAAGTGAAGACGACACGGCCCACCGCATTGAGCAGCTTCGCCTTCAGTACCCGTGGCTGACGGTGGTTACGGTTCCGCACAGCGACCGATTTTGGCGCACCCGAAAGCTTGCGATGACCTTGGGGGTCAAAGCGACCAAACGGAGCAACTTAGTGTGGGTGGACGCGGCGACGGTTCCGCCTGCGGACTTCTCAAGTTGGCTCGGATGGCTCACAAATCCGCTCAACGACCGCAATGTGGCGGCCGTTTGGGCCCCGGTTAAGGTTGTAGACGCCAAGTCTTCGGTGCGGATCCCGATGGCTGCCGGCCAAATTTGGGCCTGGCTTCGCCAGCATTCGGGCGGAATCCCCAGTTCGCTCATACCGGTGAATTTGGCGTTTCGGTCGGCAGATTTTATGGACCGCAAGGGATTTCAAGACAGCATGCACGTCGACGGTGGCGAGGGAGAATTACTCATGGGAGTTCTCGCTGGCCCAGGCCGAGTGGCGCTGGCAGCAGATGCGGCCGTGGCACGACGCGGAAGCATTCAGCGGGACCCTAAATTGCGCGAAGTGCGTCCGGCTGCCGAGCAGACTGCACTGGTTTTGGCGTTCTTGGGTCTTTGGGTAACAGACCTCGCCGGGGTTGTCGCCGCACTTGGCGTCCTCGGGCATTGGGTCCTAATCACTCAAGAGGGCTTGGATCCGCTCCGCGATTTTTACCGCAACCAGGCCTTTTTTGCGGCCGGAAGTTGGGTGGCCCTGCACGCCGTAGTCGGTGCCATGCTCGTCGTTCACTTTAGCCGTTTTGGCACGTGGTTCGAAGCAGTGCGTGCGGCGTTGTGGATCCGTGTGGACGCCATTCGCCGTCGAATTCCGAAGCGCGACCCAATGGCCAAACCGTTCTGGAAGGGCTAATGGACACGGCAGCATTTTCGTTCTTGAGCGACGAATCGATTGCGAAGCTCGAGACGCTTCCCGAGTTGTACCGCACGTGGAACGCTCAGATTAACGTGGTTTCGCGCAAGGACCTCGACAACCTTTGGGAACGCCACATCGCGCATTCGCTCGTGTTGGGCCACGTTCTGCCCCTAAAGGCCGGACTTAGAGTGGCTGACATTGGTACAGGCGGCGGATTTCCCGGAATTCCGCTTGCGATTGCCTTTCCCGAGGTGGAATGGGTGCTGGTCGACTCCATTGCCAAAAAAATAAAGGTGGTCCAGGCGGTCGCAGACGCGCTCGGACTGACCAACGTGCGCCCCGTGTGGGGGCGCATGGAGTCCGTCAAAGGGCCCTTTGACCTCGCCGTGACCCGCGCAGTTGCTCCGGCCGCCGAGCTCAAGCAGTGGATGAAGGGGCACTGGTCGTCAAAGCCAAATACCGCGCTATACGCCCTCAAGGGCGGCGACCTCAGCGAAGAACTTCGCGGAATTCGCCACCGAATTCACCCGGTGTCTCAATGGCTACCAGGGGAATTCTACGAGACGAAGGTCATCGTGGAGCTTCCGGCCTAATCTCGTAACTAGCTACTAGCATCTAGCAACTAGTTGCTGGCAACCGGTTACCCCAAGAACGGGTAGCGGTAGTCTGCAGGCGGAACCAATGTTTCTTTAATCGTTCGGGGTGAAGCCCAACGGAGTAGGTTCAAGACCGAACCTGCCTTGTCGTTGGTGCCCGATCCGCGCGCGCCGCCAAACGGCTGCTGGCCAACGACGGCTCCCGTGGGCTTGTCGTTGACGTAGAAGTTTCCGGCGGCAAAACTGAGTCGGCGCGTCGCTTCGTCGACGGCGTAGCGGTCGCGAGAAAATACGGCTCCGGTCAAGGCGTACTCAGAAGTGCGGTTGATCAGGTCGAGGGTCTCGCTCCAGGCGGAATCTTCGTAGACGAAGATGGTCAGGAACGGCCCGAAGATTTCTTCGCACATGGTGCGAAAGTGCGGATTGGTCGTTACCACCACGGTGGGTTCGACGAAGTAGCCTTTGGACTTGTCGTGGCCTCCGCCCACAATCAGCTCGACGTCCTCGCGGCCCTTAGCGTAGTCGATGAAGGACACGGTTTTGTCGAACGAACGCTCGTCAATGACTGCGGTGATGAAGTTAGAGGGGTCGCCGGGGCTGCCCATTTTAAAGCTCTTGACGTCTTCGACGAGCTTGGCCTTGACGGCGGGCCAAAGGCTGGCAGGTACATAGGCGCGCGAGGCGGCCGAACATTTTTGACCCTGAAACTCAAAGGCGCCGCGGCTCAGTGAAGTCGCAACTTCGAGGGCGTCGGCCGAGGGGTGTGCCAGCACAAAATCTTTTCCGCCCGTTTCTCCCACAATTCGCGGGTAGGTTTTGTAGCGGTCGATGTTGGTTCCGATTTCTTTCCAGAGGTGCTTGAACACACCGGTCGAGCCAGTGAAGTGCAAGCCCGCAAAATCGGGGTGCTTGAAGACCACGTCTCCGACGGCGGGACCGTCGGCGTACACGAGGTTGATGACGCCGTCGGGGAGTCCTGCCTTGCGAAAGATCTCCATGATTACCCACGCAGAGTAGATCTGGGCGTCGGCAGGCTTCCATACCGCAACGTTGCCCATCAAGGCAGGCGCAGACGGCAAATTGCCCGCAATGGCCGTGAAGTTAAATGGGGTGATCGCGAGAATGAAGCCTTCGAGGGCGCGGTACTCCATGCGGTTCCAGACGCCGGGCGAGCTCTCGGGCTGCTGGGCATAAATCTCGGTCATGAACTGCACGTTGAAGCGCAAGAAGTCTGCGAACTCACACGCCGCGTCAATTTCGGCCTGGTGCACCGTCTTGGACTGAGCAAGCATGGTTGCCGCGTTGATTGTGGCACGGTAGGGTCCGCTCACGAGGTCGGCGGCGCGCAAAAAGATTCCGGCACGCTCAAACCAAGGCATCGACGACCACGAAGCGTGGGCAGCCAAAGCGGCGTCTACGGCCTGCTCCACGTGCTCTTTGCTGCCCCAGTGGTAGCGGCCGATGACGCGTTGGTGGTCGTGCGGCGGACGGCACTCGCGGAGCTCGCCCGTACGGACTTCTTTGCCCCCTATAAACATCGGAATGTCGACCTGCTTACCGAGCATGCGCTCGTAGGTCGACAAAAGGCGGGTGCGCTCTGGAGTTCCGGGAGCGTAGCTGTAGACAGGCTCGTTAATGGCCTTGGGGACGTTAAATAATGCGTTCGGCATACATCTAAGGGTTTGGTGCGGCCGCTCGGGTCGCTAGTTGTGCGTCAAAGGTCGGTACTGTGCGTCGGTTCGCGAAGGAATTCCAAAATTTCTCCAGTCCGAGCCAGACGAATCGCGTGGAGTCCACCGCCGCGCCAGCATCCGGTATCAATGCCCCACGCGTTAGCCGAAGGGTAGAATCGCGGAATCCCGGGTTCTTGGATCACGTGGCCAAAAATTTGGAGCTTCCCGACGTTTTTAAGGGCAGACCGGTTGTGGAGTACCGAGCGCAGGTTGCCTGCGACAAAGGGGTCGCGGGCATGCAGTGCAACCCCAGCGTGGGTTACGAGCACATACTTGTTCTCCCACTTTAAAGGGAGGCGGCGCATCCAGTCAATGGTTTTTTTCAGCGGAATTCCGCGGCGAAGAAGGTCTTTTTTGAACTTCTCATAAAATGCCAACTTTTGAGTGGGCTGGTCGTAGGCGTCTACAAGCATTTGCTCGTGGTTGCCCCGCACCACAAATACGCTGTAGGGATATTCGGTTTGAAGTTCCCTCACGTATTCGATAACCTTGGCCGACTTCGGTCCCTTGTTGACCAAGTCGCCAACCAAAATGAGAAACTCGTCGTGCGGATTCCATTGGCCGCGCACCAACGTCTTCAGGGTCTTTGAACACCCGTGCACGTCGGCGACGACCAAAAGGTTCACGTTGCGGTCGTTTTATGCGTTGAGCATCACCGGCATGACCAGCATCAGCAGGTCTTCGCCGTCTTCGCTGGGGCGGTCTGGAAAAAGGAGTCCAGCACGGTTCGGTGCCGAAAATTCCCAGACTACAGAGCTCGAGTCGACGTTACCCAGCATTTCAACGATGAAACGGCTGTTGAATCCGATTTCGAGGTCGCTGCCCTCGTAGCTGCAGGTCAAGCGCTCGTGCGCTTTGTTCGCGAAATCTGGATCCTCGGCACTGATGAACAGCTCGTTGCCCGCCATTTTGAGTCGGATCTGGTGCGTTGTTTTGTTGGCGAACAAGCTGACGCGCTTGACGCTTCCGGTGAACGCGCCGCGGTCGACCGTCATGCGGTTGGGGTTGTTCTTGGGAATCACGCCCTCGAAATTGGGGTACTTGCCGTCGATCAGTCGGCAAATCAGGGTGACGCCGTCGTACGTGAACTGGGCGTTTTGCTCGGTGTAGCGAATCTCAACGAGGTAGTCGTTGCTGCCCAGCGTAGCCTTCAAAAGGTTCAGCGGCTTTTTGGGCATAATGAATTCAGCCGTTTGAGGGGCGGCAAAGTCGCTGCGGCGGTAGCGCACGAGCTTGTGGGCATCGGTCGCGACAAAGGTGAGGCTTTCGGGGGTGAGCTGAAAAAATACTCCGCTCATCACCGGGCGAAGGTCGTCGTTGCCGGCGGCAAAAAGGGTCTTGGCGATGGCGGTTCCCAGGACGTGCGCAGGAAGTTCAACAGTCACCGTGGCATCGACGTCGGGCGCCTTTGGGTACTCGGCGGCGTCGACGTACGAAATCGCGTACTTACCGAAGTCGCTGCTCACCTCAAGGCTGTGTGCGCTCGGGTTGAAGGTGAACGTGAGCGGCTGCTCTGGGAAGCTCTTGACGGTATCAAGCAGCATTCGCGCGGGGATTGCCGCGGTGGCGGAACTCTCAGAAGCGACGTCCAACGTGGTCGTCATCGTCGTCTCGAGGTCGGACGCGGTAATGGTGAGCTTATTGGGTTCGAGCACGACCAAAAAGTGGTCGAGAATTGGCAGGGTGTGGTTGGATTGAATCACACCCGAAACGGTCTGTAGCGCGCGGAGTAGCTGTCCGCTGGAAACGATGAACTTCATGCTGCAAAGTAATTACCTCTGCGAACGCAATCCGCGAGAACTTTTCAACAGGTGTTGAAGACCAAAGCGCTGAACGAGCACCATTCGGCCGTCGTCCAAAAACGCGTAAAAACGGTTGGGGTCAAACGTTTGGGGTAGACCGTCGTCGGTGATGGCTTCGGGGTCGCCAGGAATGTGGTAGAGTAGCATGGAATTGACGCTTCCGTCGGTGCGTCGAACTTCGATTTGAACCCGTGGGGGCAAGGCTTTCAGGCTGTCTTGCTTTCTGTATACCCCATCGGACGGGATGATGACCCCTTCGTACTGGCTGCTGGCGATCGCCTTTAAAAGGGCCTGGACCTTCATGCCGTCGGCGGGTTGTCCTGAAATCGACCAACTCCCGTCCTTGTTGATAAGTTCTACATTGGCGTTGGCGGAATCCACATACGAAATCGAAACCGCGGACACCGGCTCTTGGTTGGGCCACAGCACGCGGTGGCGCCAAAGGTCTTCGCGCAAGAAGAACCGGCTGCTCAAGTAGCCATTAAATCCAGGAATGTGCACCGCGACAGGGCGTCCGAATCCGTCGCGCAAAAAGTAGGTGCCGAGCATGTCGGGTGTTTCGGTTCCGACCGTAAACGATTTAAGTGCTTGGTCACCCGCATAGACATCCACGTGCACTCCGTACGATGCCATTGATGACAGGATGTTGGTCGTGGCAGCATCTGGAGCAAATCCGCGCAAGCGAATGCGGTACAGTGTTTCGAGCAGGACCTCGACGGCGTCGGGTCGGGCAGGAGAGGTGCCATTGATCAACCAAACGCCTGCTTCACGGGTGAGCACGGCGGTGTCGGGACTGCGGTTCCACAGCACAATGCGGTCAATCGACGCGGTATCGTCAATGGCAAAGTCGTAGGCCTCAGGGCTGAGGTCGTCGTGGCTCCGGTTTTCGCGAACGATGAGAAAGATTACCCCGGCGGTGACTAGGGCGAGGACGATTAGGGTTCCGCGCAAGCGAACGGATTTTGACTTAGGCATTGGGTTGGGATTGACCGTAGCGACGTCGGCGCACGATTCGGTAGAGGGTGTGGAGCAAAAGGACCAAGGCAATCGGCGCAACCGAGTTAAGCGCTTGGTAGAAGACCGACTGGGAGTCGACTTTGGGACGGTCGAGAAGGCGAAGGCTGACGTCGCGTCCGCGCACCGAAATTAGTCCGCTGCCCTCGAGCAGGTAGTCCATGGCATTGAGCACGAAGTCAGAGTTGCCGAACTGCTGTCCGGTAAACTGATCGTAGCCCAACGGCAGCGGGGCGCCGCGCGGAATATCGCTGCGCACAATGTTGCGCTGGTTTTTGGCGAGGTCGCCGTCGCCCACGATGAGGAGTTTTGCGTCAGTGGCTTTGGCGGGCGGGGCGGGAAGCTCCGTTTTGGGCACCATGCGGTTTGCGAAGTAGGACGGAAGCTCACCCTCGAGCAGCACCGCCGTGGCAAGCGGCCCCTCGGTGTACAGGGCGCGTACCGGCTCGTTGTAGAGTTCGGCCAAGCTGACTTGGGTGGGCGCAGGGCGGCGGCGGGCATAGGGTGACGTCTGAAGCAGTATCGTTTTGCGCACTCCGGGAACCCGAATGGTATCCACGGTGGTTCCGAGCTCGTAGCGCACGGCGTTGAGGTTTTTGACGATCGGGTGCTCAGACTGCGGAAGCATTAGCGGGAAGTACACCCATGGGCGCACCGATCGTTGGTCGTTGATGCCCGCACAGACGAGGTCCGCTGCAAGGGTGGTGTTCACGCGAGCCCCATAGGTGAAGAGCATGCCGTCCAAACCGATGAAGTCGAGGGTGGGATAGGCCAGGAACTCGGGCGCGTAGCTGAGCGAGTCCATTTCAGCGTGCACGGCTTCGATCATCCACAGCGCGCGCCCATTGTTCATGAGGTACTGGTCGAGCAGCCAACGGTCGAGGTCGTTGAAGGCGTCGCGGGGCTTGGCCATCACGATTCCGTCAAAGCTGTTCAGGCGGCGAACCTGCATGCTGAGTGAGGGCTCCCCGGTGGTGCTGTCCACAGGGAACTCGCGGAGGTTGAATCGGTAGACGTCGTAGCTCTTGCGCAGGCTGAGTTCGAGCGCTGCGGTTTGCACGGCCTCGAGCTCGCTGTGTCCTTCGAGGAGTGCCACGCGCTTACGTTCTGTCTGAAGAAGGCCGCGCAGGGCGGACGCGAGTGCATACTCCAAATTTTGAATGCTGGCGTTGATTTGGGCGTCTGGAGCCTGTGCGAACTGCTCAAGGAGCAGCGAAACAGGCCATTGGCGCTCGTTGTAGCTGACTACGGCGCCCGGAAACACCTGCTGGGTTTTGACGCCGTCGGCCTCTTGAACTTCGAGCTGAATGGCGCCGAGTCCCAAGTTTTGAAGCTGGGTGTAGGTGTCGCGGCGCACTTGCGGATCCGGATTCTCAGATGGATTGATTAATTCGTAGCGAATGTTTCGGTTTCGGGCGCGGAATTCGTCGAGCAAGCGAAGGGTTTCGGACTGAAGTCGCTGAAATCCGGCTGGAAAGTCCCCCTCGAGGTAAATCGTCACCAGCATGGGCTCTTCGACCTGGTCGATCAGGGTTTCGGTGGCGTCGCTGAGGCTAAAGCGCTGGTCTGCGGTAAGGTCCAGGCGGACAAAGACGGGGCGAAGGGTCGAGAGGGCTAAGGTTCCGACCGCAATGAGAATGGGAAGCGCGGTGCGAAGGTTTTTAGTGGGCTCGAGCATCATGCGAGCTCCGCCCAAAAAGGCCAGCGTAAGGCCCGTAAAGTAGAGAATGTCGTTGGCGTCAATGACCCCGCGGCTCATAGACGTGTAGTGTTCGCTGATGCCCCACTGCAGCAGGTACAGGCCGCGGTTGGCAATGCTGGGGAGGTCCACAAACGCGTCAAACCCGGCGTACATGGCGAGGCTTCCGGCGGCTCCGCCCACAAATGCAACAATGGAATTGTCGGTGCTGGCGCTAAAGAGCAGCGAAATCGCAAGGTAGGAGCCACCCAAGATAAAGAGGCCGAGGTAGGAACCGGCGGTGCTGCCCAGGTCGAGGTTGCCCACCGGGTTGCCAAGCACCCAAAGCGATGCGGCGTACAGCAGGGTGGGTAAGAGCGCCAGTGCAAGCAGGGCCATGCCCGCGAGCCATTTGCCCGTGACGATGTGCCAGGTAGTGAGGGGCTTGGCGCGCAGCCAATCCAGTGTGCCTGCCCGGCGTTCTTCGGCAAGCATGCGCATTGCCAAGGCCGGAACCAAGAACAAAAACACCCACGGAGACAGCATAAAGAGTCCGTCGAGTTGGGCGTAGCCGCTGTCGAGCAGATGGAAGTTGCCCGGCATCAGCCACAAAAAGACGGCGTTCAATCCGAGGTACACGCTTAATACGAGTACACCCGTAGAGGACTGAAAGAAGGATGCGAATTCGCGGCGGGCTAGGCTTAGCATGGGGATGGCGTCAGGGTGTCGCAGGACCAGGCTCGCGCAGGTGCGTCGAACCAGGCCTTTAACGTGGGCCAAATTTCGGCAAAAGTGGCGGAACGGCGGTAGTCTTCAAGAAACTCTTCGCTGCGCCATTGGCTGTGGGTGAAGTAGGTTCCGTCGTGGGCGCGGAGCCAGGTTGCGCTGAGGCACCCTGGCTGGTCGGCAACGACCTTGATTTTTTGGGCCACGTAGGCTTCAAACGCTTCCCGGTGCTCGGGCGCGACGCTTAAGTGGACGATGCGAGTCAGGGATGGGTTCACCTCAGTTTGAGTTCAAGGGCGTCGCCCGGCTTCATGCCAAGGAGGCGGGCGGCTTGGTTCACGGAATCGCTGCCTCCGTCGACCATTCCGATTTCGAGAAGTTGGTGCCGGTTGGTGCGAAAGTAGAGGCTGCCCGACGGAAGGCCCGATTCGCCCCACCATTGGCGGACGCGTTGGCCGCGCACATTCGTTTCAAACGGCTGACCCATGTGCCAGCGCTGCAGCCATGCCTGGTCGGCGTCGGTCACGAGTTGGCCATAGTGGTCGACGTACTGAATGTGTACCAGGGCAGCTTGGGGGCTGCGCACTTCGGGCTTAAGGACGCTGCGCTCAACCCATTCTGACCGCGAGGGGCCGAGCAGGCTCGGGCTTCCGCCGTCCAAAAGGTGCGCGGCGGCTGCGGCGAGCAGCGATTCGGCCGTGCTGCAGTCCAAGCGGTTTTTAAGGTCGAGCTGCACCCGCGTGCTGGGCTGCACGTCGGGACGGATCATCGCAAGGAGTCCGTTGTCAAGGCCCAAAAAGTGGTGACCGTCAATGCTGCACGCAATGAGGGGTGTATTCGGCCAATGGATGCTGTCGACGAGCACGATGTGTACGCTTCCGGCGGGGAAGTCGCCGTAGGCTCCGCGCAGAATGTAGGC
>JBDLUG010000048.1:0-9814 GCA_039805405.1 Bacteroidota bacterium | reverse complement strand
GTCATGTTCAAAAGATACATGACTGGCCCGCAGAGGGCGTTGACTACTTGGCCAAGGGCCAGCACCCGCAGGACGCCGGCATAGGGGGCAAGTTCCGGACTAAAAAACGAGAGCAGCCAGGGTGCGAGGAGCATGATTCCGCCAAATGCCGGCACGCTCACCAGTGCGTTGAGCCGCGCCACCCGGTAAATTTCGGCCTGGAGTTCAGCCCGCTCGCCCTTGGCCCAAAGTGCCGCGATGCGGGGACCGAGGGCCGCATTGACGGCAAACTGCGCGAAGGTGATTAGGGTTCCGATTTTGAAGGCCACACGGTAGCTGCCGACGGTCTCGGGCTCCAAAAAGTAACCGAGCATCAGGGTGTCGGTCCAGGTCATAACCATAAAGAGGGTGCCCGTTAAAAACATCGCGGTCGCTGGAGCGCGCAGGGCCCAAAGGCTGCGGAACTCCACCCAGCGAAGCTGGCCCCACCCCCGCCCCACCGCGAGAACAGTGACTGCGAGTAGGGTCCAGATTACCTGTTCCACCGTGGCTACCGAGGGCACGGCAACCAAAACCACGGCCACACCCCCGAGGAGCACACTGCTCTGAAGAAGGCCAAAGGCTGCGTAGCGGTGCTCTGCCCGGTGGACTTCGGACCAGACCTGCATGAGGGTCCACGCGGGAACGAGCATCGCCACCCCCATCCAAAGCCGGGCGTAGCCGCCGTAGTGCTGTTCGAGCCACGGGGCTAAGGCCCAGAGACCCGCGGCAAGCACAAGGGATAACAGCAGCGAGGCCGTCATGGCTTGGCGAACGACGTGCCGGGCACCCAAGGTGTCGCGCGCCGGAATTTCGCGCACCAGCAATCCGTCCAGACCCCATTTGGCCACGACCGACAGGATGCTGAGCACCGTGAAGCCCAGTTCAAAGTAGCCGTAGCCGCGGGTTCCGAGGCGCGCCAGGGCCATAAATGCAAAGCCGTAGCCGGCTAGGGCGCCAAAAACTTTGAGCCCCAGCACCAGCGATGAGCTGCGCAGCAGGCGCTTCCAGTCCTCTGAAAGGTTCATCCATGGTCCCGGCATGGCGCAAAGGTCATACTTTTGGCGGGATGCCCCACGCCCCCCGCCCCTTTCGATTGGCTGTGAACGCCCGCTGGCTTTTGCCCGGATCGCTCGAGGGCACGGGCTGGTACAGCCACCGGCTGCTGGAGCGCCTGGCCGTCCACCCCGACTGGGAACTGCACTTGTTTTTTGACCGCCCCACCGCAGGCTTTGACTACCCGGGGACCCACCGCCACGTCGTAGGTCTGCCGGCCCGGCATCCTTGGCTCTGGAAGCTTTGGAACGAGCGGGCTGTTCCTTGGACCCTTCGCTGCATCAAAGCCGACGCGTACTGGTCGCCCGACGGCCTGCTTCCGTCGCGCAAGGCGTTGGCGCGGGTGGGCTTGGCTAAGCTTCCGATGGCGGCCACCGTCCACGACCTCAATTTTGTGCACCAGCCACACGGAATCCCGCCCCGGGTCGGGCAGTACTACCGCAGGGTAGTCGAGCGCGGTGCCCGAGAGGCGAACCTGCTGCTGACGGTGTCCGAAACGTCCAAGGCTGACCTCATGGCGACGTACGGAATTCCGGACGACCGCGTGGCCGTCACGCCCAACGCGCCCCAGCACGACTTTAGGCCGATGCCCGAAGCTGCGGACTCGGCCCGCCAACGCTGGGCCAAGGGAAGCCCCTATTTTTTGTTCGTCGGCGCGTTCACGCCCCGCAAAAACGTACGAATGCTCCTGCTGGCCTTTGCGGCCTACTGCGAACGCTATCCGGACCGGAGCGAAGCCCTCGTGCTGGTGGGCAACCCGTTGCACCGCGACCCAGAACTCGAAGGGCTGGCCCGATCTGCCGGCAACCGCGTCCACTGGGCCGGACGCGTGGAAGGCTCAGACCTCAACGCGCTTTATGCGGGGGCGGTCGCCTTTGCCTTTCCGTCGCGGTTTGAAGGATTCGGGATTCCACTCGTCGAGGCCATGGCTTCGGGCTGCCCCGTGCTGAGCAGCAACGCCAGCTGCATGCCCGAAATCGCCGGCACCGCCGCGCGCTACGCGGGTCCCGACGACCTCGAAGGCTGGGTGGGACTCTTGCACGACGCAGCCACTACAGACCCCGCACCATGGGTACAGCAGGGGCTGGAACGCGCGGCACGCTACTCGTGGGACCTGAGCGCTGAACGTGCGCGAGCTGCACTAAACCGTTTGACGAAGTGCTGACGGCTGGAGTGGACGAAGCGGGCCGCGGCCCCCTGGCCGGACCGGTGGTCGCGGCGGCCGTGCTCTGGTCAGACGCCTACCACCTCAACGGACTGACCGACTCCAAAAAGCTGAGCGCCAGCCAGCGGGATCGCCTGCGGACGGAGCTTGAGCACCTACTTCCCGAGGGCCATTGGGCGGTGGGCAGCGCTTCGCCCGCCGAAATTGACGCGGTCAACATCCTTCAAGCTACCTACTTGGCCATGCACCGCGCCATCGAACAACTCAAGCCAGCGCCCGCCCTGCTGCTCGTCGACGGCAACCGATTTAAACCGTACCCCGGGATTGCGCACCGCTGCGAAGTCAAGGGGGACGCCCGCTTTGCGGCCATTTCGGCCGCATCAATCTTTGCCAAAACCGAGCGCGACCGACTGATGACGGCGCTGCATGATGAGTTTCCGCACTACGGCTGGGACCGAAACATGGGCTACCCCAGTCCAGGTCACCGCGCCGCCCTTGAAGTTCATGGCCCTAGCCCCTGGCACCGACGTAGTTTTGCATGGAAACCCCGCCAACTCCAAATCAACCTGTGAACCGAATATTCGCCTTAGCCAGCGCAGCAGTCCTCGCCCTGAGCTGTGCCACCGATCCTCAAGGCGCGCACCCCATGTCGGGAGCCCTCGCTTCCAATGCCTCATGGCTGGTCGATGTTCCGTCCATGGCCGCCGCAAGCCGGCAGTCGGGCTTGCTCGACAGCCTCGAAGGATTTGAAGACCTTCACGTCGTGCATTTGGCACTCACCAAGTGGCCCGAAGGCCGCGCCCTTTTGAGCCGGCACCGAATTGGCGAGTTCAACGACGCATGGATGCTCGCGATGCCCAGCAGCCTGTGGCAGCCTTCGCTGCTGCGCAAGCCCTATGACCTGCGCACCTACAACGGAACCAGCCTGTACGAAGGCGACGGGTGGGCCGCTGCACGCACCGACGCCTACGTGTGGATCGCCACCTCGGATCTGCTCATCGAAGAAGTCCTGCGCCGCAGTAAAAATTCCGAACCTGTAGACAGCACGGGGCTAGCCCTGCTCGAACTGCTTCCTGAAGGCGGAATGGCGTTGAGCTCCGACGCCGCCCAGCAGTTCGGATCGCCAGCCGCATTGAGCTTTCGCTGGGCCGGTTCGCGGACCCTGCAGAGTTCCGAATACGAATACCCGGATAGCCTCACTAGCCCCATTCGTCAGAGCGGATCCGTCCTGCTGCCCCCCGTGGATTCGACCACGATCGCCGTGGGCGGAAACGCCGTACGTTTTACCGACGACGAGCGCGAACTCGAAACAATCGGGTCGGGTCAAGGCGTCTGGAAGACCTTTGTGCGCCGCCAACCATTTATCATGGCTTCGTGGCA
Source organism: Bacteroidota bacterium (assembly GCA_039805405.1). GTDB lineage: Bacteria > Bacteroidota > Bacteroidia > Flavobacteriales > Schleiferiaceae > TMED14. The sequence goes on along the minus strand of JBDLUG010000048.1, from coordinate 6,195 downwards.
GACGTGGGCCGACAGCAGCCGTTACCTAAGCCATTGGACGCCACTCGACTCGGTCCACGACCGCTGGACCTCGAGCTACCCGCAGTATGCCTACACCAAGTCGTACGGAACATCGTGGGTCAGCACTGACGACACCCTACGCTTTGACCGAAGTGTCGTGTTCAGCCTCAAACCCGCCGATTTCGAGGGTAATTTTATTCAAGCGGATCTGCTTCGTGGAAACGGAGGCGACCTCTGGACCCTTCGCGAAGACGACGGCGAAACCGCCCGCTGGACCCTTACTTGGAAGCCCTGGTCCGCGCGAACAGCTTCGCGCCCCGATCAAAGCGCTGAAGTTTCTCAGACTCAATCAGCGCAGTAAGCCGCTCGGCGTACTTCGGGTTGGTGGCGTATCCCGCCTTTTGAAGGCCCTGTGCCCAACCCCGGTAGTCGTCGGGCTCCAGGTCAAACAATGCGGAATACCGCTTGCGCGTCCGTAAAAATTCACTGTGGTCGCGGTACGAATCCCGTACGCTGCGGTAGCGGCGAAAGCACTCCTGCTCGCGGTCGTCGTCGTGGTAAACTCTTTGCCCCTCCCAGCCCTTGTGGCACTTGATTCCGAAGTGGTTACGCGCTTTTTTGGCTAAATGGCTCGTCCCGTTCGCCGACTCGAGCATGCCCTGAGCTAGGGTGATGCTGGCCGGAACCCCACTTCGCTTCATTTCAGCCCGCGCCATCCCAGCGTACTTGGCCACGTAGGCCTCGCGCGGACTCATGTCTGGAGTCACTTTGAGGCTGCTGCATCCGCCAAGAACTACGATGAAAAAGGGCCACCACTTCACCCCCCAAAGATCGTTTTGCCCGACCTTTGTGCCATGCAATCCTTCGCTGAATCCATTTTAGCCGGAATTCCGGCGGAACTCCCCGCCCACCCCGGCATTGACCCCCAAGTTTCGCACGCACCGGTGCGCAAGGACATTTTGAGTTCCGACGAAAAAAAGCTGGCCCTGCGCAACGCACTGCGCTACTTCGACCCGAGCCACCACGAGGTTTTGGCTCCCGAATTCGCCGAAGAACTTCGCCGATACGGCCGCATTTATATGCACCGATTTCGCCCGACCTATGCGATGCACGCCCGGCCGATTGGTGACTACCCCGCCCGTACGCCCCAGGCGGCGGCGATTATGCTGATGATCCAAAACAACCTGGACCCGGCGGTGGCCCAGCACCCGCACGAGCTGATCACCTACGGCGGCAACGGAGCCGTCTTTCAAAATTGGGCACAGTACCTGCTCACGATGCAGTACCTCGCCACCATGACCGAGGACCAGACGCTGCACATGCATTCGGGGCACCCGCAGGGGCTGTTCCCTTCGTCGCCGCAGGCTCCGCGCGTGGTAGTGACCAACGGCATGGTCATTCCCAACTACTCGAAGCCCGACGACTGGGAGAAGTTTAATGCGCTGGGCGTCAGCCAGTACGGCCAAATGACCGCCGGCAGCTACATGTACATCGGCCCGCAGGGCATCGTGCACGGAACCACCATCACCGTCATGAACGCGGCCCGCAAGTTCACCAAGGGTCCGCTCGAAGGCAAGCTGTTTGTGACCGCCGGACTGGGCGGAATGAGCGGTGCCCAGCCCAAAGCCGCCTCGATTGCCGGGCTCGTGAGCATTACCAGCGAAATCAACGCCGCGGCCGCAGAAAAGCGCCACGCCCAAGGCTGGGTGGACCGCCTGACCTACTCGGCCGACGAGGCCATCGACCTGGCGCTGGCCGCCCAAGCAGTACAGGGTAACACCTCAATAGCCTTTGTCGGGAATACCGTCGACCTTTGGGAGCGCATGGTTGCCCGCAACGTGCACGTCGACTTGGGCTCTGACCAAACCTCGCTGCACAACCCCTGGGCGGGCGGCTACTACCCCCAAGGCTACAGCTACGACGAATCCAATCGCCTTATGGCTGAAGATCCGGAGCGATTCCGCGCCGAAGTACAGGCCACATTGCGCCGCCACGTCGCCGCCATCAACACGCTGCACGCCCGTGGCATGTACTTTTTTGACTACGGAAACGCCTTTTTGCTGGAATCCAGCCGCGCCGGAGCCGATGTGCTGGCCGACAACGGACTGGACTTCAGCTACCCGAGCTACGTGCAGGACATCCTTGGGCCCATGTGCTTTGACTACGGATTTGGTCCCTTTCGCTGGGTCTGTGCCAGCGGTTCCGCCGACGACCTGCGCACCACCGACCGAATTGCGGCCGACGTGCTCCGCGCCCTGGCCGCCGAAGCGCCCGACGACATACGCCTTCAGATGGAAGACAACCTGCGCTGGATCGAGCAGGCCGAGGCAAACCGGCTGGTGGTGGGCTCGCAAGCCCGCATTCTCTATGCCGACAGTGTGGGCCGCATCGCCATCGCGCGGGCCTTCAACCAGGCCATTGGCCGTGGCGAACTCGGGCCGGTGGTCCTTGGGCGCGACCACCACGACGTGAGCGGAACCGACTCGCCCTACCGCGAAACCTCCAATATTTACGACGGGTCACGCTTCACTGCAGACATGGCAGTCCACAATGCGATCGGCGACAGCTTTCGCGGGGCGACCTGGGTTTCGCTGCACAACGGCGGTGGCGTGGGCTGGGGCGAAGTCATCAACGGCGGATTCGGCATGCTGCTCGACGGCAGCGCCGATACCGAGACAAAGCTCGAACGCATGCTGTTCTATGACGTCAACAACGGCATCGCCCGCCGCGCCTGGGCGCGAAATGCTGAGGCCCTCACGGCGATCCGCCGCGAACTCGAACGCAGTTCGGGCCTGCGCGTAACCCTTCCCGCACTGGCTGACGACTCTTTAATTGACCGCGTCGCAGCCGAACATTTTTAATCCTACCTTCACGGCCATGAAAAACCTAATTGCCCTCTCTGCCGCGGCCCTGCTCGCCGTTGGCGCAGTGTCTTGCCAGTCTGGCGGTTCCGCCTCAGTCGCCGAAGGCGGAGCACGCATCGTGTACGTTCGTCTGGATAGCCTCGTTAAGCTGTACGACTATCACAAAGAAATGTCGAAAGAATTCGAAGCCGCGGCCACCAAAGCCGAAGCGGAACTGGTTCGCGGCCAGCAGAACCTGCAGGCGGAATACGACGTGCTGCAGCGTGCGGCTCCGAGCCTCAGCAAAGTAGAACTGGAGCGCGCCCAAATGGACTTTCAGCGCATCCAAAGCAACTACCAAATGATGGAGCAGCAGAAGAGCGGCGAGCTTCAGCAAATGGAACAGTCCATTAACGAAGTCGTGAAAGAGCAGGTAGATAAGGCCATCGAAGCCATGAAGGGCGAAGAGCAAATCGACCTCGTGTTCATCTACGAAACCAATATTCTGTACGGCAGCGAAGCCCTTGACTACACGTCTAAGCTCGCAGAGTACCTCAACAAGCTCCCCAAGCCCGAAGCCGAAGAAGCTCCCGCAAAGAAGTAAGTCGCCACAGCGACCCAACAAAAAACCCCGAGCGAGAGCTCGGGGTTTTCTTTTGGTCGTTCGCCCACAGATACCTAGATACCCGCTGCCTCGTTGAGCACCGCCCGCGAAATCACGATGCGCTGAATCTCGCTCGTTCCCTCGTAAATCTGGGTGATTTTGGCGTCGCGCATCAGTCGCTCGACGTGGTACTCCTTCACGAATCCGTATCCGCCGTGAATCTGCACAGCCTCGGTCGTAGCCTCCATCGCAACCTCAGACGCGTAGAGCTTGGCCATCGCTGACTCTTTGTCAAACGGAAGCCCTTGGTCCTTGAGCCAGGCCGACTTAAGCACGAGCAGACGGGCCGCCTCGACCTTGGTGGCCATGTCAGCCAACTTAAACGCTACACCTTGGTGCTCGCCAATCGGCTTTCCGAACGACTTGCGCTCGGTCGCGTACTTTGCTGCGAGTTCGAGGGCGCCGCTTGCGATGCCCAAGGCTTGGGCGGCAATACCGATGCGTCCGCCGCTCAGCGTCTTCATGGCGAACTTGAATCCAAAACCGTCTTCGCCAATGCGGTTTTCCTTCGGAACCTTCACGTCCGTAAACATCAGCGAGTGGGTGTCGCTTCCGCGAATGCCCATCTTGTCCTCTTTTTTTCCGACAATAAATCCGGGCATGCCCTTTTCGACAATCAGGACATTAATGCCACGGTGTCCCTTGGCCACGTCGGTTTGCGCAATTACGAGGTAGACGCTGGCGGAATTTCCGTTGGTAATCCAGTTCTTGGTTCCGTTCAAAAGGTAGTGGTCGCCCATGTCGATGGCCGTCGTCTTCTGAGACGTCGCGTCAGACCCCGCTTCTGGCTCGCTCAAGCAAAATGCGCCGATGATCTCACCCGTCGCCAAGCGCTTGAGGTACTTCTCTTTCTGCTCGGACGTGCCAAACTTCTCAATGCCCCAGCACACGAGCGAATTGTTCACGCTCATCGCCACCGAGGCAGACGCGTCAATCTTCGAAATCTCCTCCATGGCCAGCACGTACGAGATGGTATCCATTCCGCTGCCGTTGTACTCGGGCGAAACCATCATTCCCATAAAACCGAGCTCGCCCATCTTGCGAATGCCCTCGGCCGGAAACTTTTGGTGTTCGTCGCGCTCAATTACGCCGGGAAGCAGTTCGGTCTGCGCGAAGTCGCGCGCCGCCTGCTGGATCATGAGGTGTTCTTCTGTAAGCTGAAAATGCATGATGTCAAAGGTTGATTGCGCAAAAATAACACCTAGCGGCCCCACCTTTGTTCGGTGCTTCAGCCAATTTGGACTCAAAACAGACCCTTTCGCCTCATTGGCGCCATGTCGGGCACCTCGCTGGACGGTCTTGACTTGTGCGCTGCGGAATTCGAACGATCTGGCGACCGTTGGACCTACCGAATTCGAGCATTTGAAACGATTTCGTACCGCGGAACCCATTGGCCCGAACGCCTCACCGCGTCCTACACCGACCGCGGCGCCCTGCGCGACCAGGTGAGCCGCGACTTCGCCGCGTGGTGCCAAGACCAATGGATGGCTTTTGGCGAGCGCCACCAATTCGATGCCCACGCCGTAGCCCACCACGGCCACACCGTCGAGCACGACCCATCTCGCGGAATCACCGTGCAAATTGGCCACGAAGCCACAGTTTTTGCCTCGAGCCCCATTCCCGTCGTCGGAGACTTTCGCAGCGGCAGCGTGGCCCGCGGCGGCCAAGGCGCGCCGCTCGTCCCCCTCGCCGACCGAGACCTTTTTGCTGACTTCGCCGTCTGCGTCAACCTCGGAGGCTTCTCGAACGCCTCATGGACCGACGCCGGCGGGCTGCGCCGCGCCGGCGACCTCGGACCGTGCAACGGACTCCTCAACCCACTAGCCGGCGAACTTGGCCTCGACTACGACCCAGAGGGGCAGCACGCGGCCAAAGGAACAGTCCATCCCATTCCAACACTTGAACATCTAGCATACTACGCCACGGCCTTCCCAAAAAGCTTGGGTCGCGAATGGATGGAACGCGAATTCTGGCCGGCCTTCAACGCGGTACGCCCCAAAAAAACAGAGGACGCGCTGGCCACGGCCTCGGCGCACATTGCATGGTCCATTGTCCACGGGCTCAGAACGGCAAACGCGCCGCAGGGCAAGGCTCTTCTGAGCGGGGGCGGAGCGCGCAACGCTCACCTCGTGAACCAACTGCGCCAAATTGCCCCTGAATGGCAGTGGACGGTGGCTCCCGACGACATCCTTGAATCCAAAGAGGCCCTCGCCTTTGCCTACTTGGGGCTGCTGCGTCTGCGCAACGAACCAAATGTCCTAACGAGCTATGCCGGAGGTCAAAATGACGGTTGCGACGGCACGGTGTTTGGAAAATGTGACAAAACCTAACCTAAGTCACTTAAAAACTTAACCATTCGCGCCTAAATTGGCCGCCGAATAAACTCCATCCCTATGTACACCCTGATGATTGCCCTCTTTGTGCTTGGCTACGCTGCCATTGCCTTTGAGCACACGATTAAAATCGACAAAGCAGCTTCGGCACTCATCACGGGTGTGGTGTTGTGGGCCGTCTACGTCTTTAGCGGAGCCGACATTCACGACACCGAGCACCACCTACTAGAGCACTTGAGTGAAATCGCGTCCATCCTCTTCTTTTTGCTGGGGGCCATGACCATCGTCGAAGTTGTGGACGCCCACGAGGGCTTCTCAGTAATTACCGACCGAATTCGCACGAGCAAACCCGTGG
>JBDLUG010000047.1:0-10062 GCA_039805405.1 Bacteroidota bacterium | reverse complement strand
TGGAGGGCAAACGAAACCATTCCGCCAAACTGCTTCATTTGGCGCGCGGCCACGGCGTGGCCGGGGTGGTCCTTCAAACCAGGGTAGTAGACCTTGCGCACAGCCGGGTGCGCGACCAAGTAGGCCGTCACCGCTTCGGCGTTTTGGCAGTGGCGGTCCATGCGGACGTGCAGGGTTTTGATTCCGCGCAGGGCCAAGAAGCTGTCCATTGGTCCGCAGACGGCACCCGAAGCGTTTTGAATAAAGTAGAGGCGCTCAGCAAGGGCTTTGTCGCCCACGGCCAAGAGTCCGAGCACGATGTCGCTGTGCCCGCCCAGGTACTTGGTGGCGGAATGCAGCACAATGTCGGCACCCAATTCGAGCGGACGCTGCAGGTAGGGCGTCGCAAAGGTGTTGTCAACCACCACCAGGGCGCCCACCTTCTTGGCCTCGTCGGCCAAGGCCTGAATGTCAAGCACGTTGAGCATGGGATTGGTGGGCGTCTCAAGCCACACCATCTTGGTTTGGGGCGTGATCAGCGCGCGGAGTTCCGTGGGGTCGGCCAAGGGGGCGAAGCTGAACTTCAAGCCAAAGGGCTCGAACACCTTGGTAAAGAGGCGGTAGGTTCCACCGTACAGGTCGCTCGTGCTGACCACGTGGTCGCCGGGCTTGAGGAGCTTCATGCAGGCGTCGACCGCGGCGAGTCCGCTGCCGAAGGCTAGTCCGTCGGTTCCGCCCTCAATGGCGGCGATCGCGTTCTCGAGCGCCTTGCGCGTCGGATTGTGGGTGCGGCTGTACTCGTAGCCTTTGTGCACGCCTGGAGCCTCTTGGGCGTAGGTCGAAGTCTGGTAGATCGGGGGCATGACGGCGCCCGTCGACGGATCGTGGTGCTGGCCGCCGTGGATGGCAAGGGTGTTGAATTCCATAACGTAAATCTACGTTGGCGGAGCCAGCAACGAGCAACTTGCTACTGGCAACGAGCGTCGGTAAGTACCTTCGGCCCATGGTCGGACGATTCGCACCTTCTCCCACCGGAATGATGCACTGGGGCAACGCCTCGACGGCGCTACTGGCCTGGCTTCAGGTGCGGGCTGGGGGCGGACGCATGCTGCTTCGCATGGAAGACGTGGATCCGCAGCGAAGTAAGCCCGAATTTTCCGAGGGCTGGCGCCGAGACCTCGCCTGGCTCGGACTGGACTGGGACGAAGAGGTGGCACCGCAGTCCCAGCGCGGTCAGCGCTATGCTGAAGCCCTGGACCTGTTGGCCGACCAAGGACTGGTTTTTGCCTGCCGCTGCACGCGCCGCGACATGGACGAGGCGGTTTCGGCGCCCCACGGAAGTTTTATGGGGTCCTACCCCGGGACGTGCGCCGACGGCCGCTGGCCGCTGGACGGCCCGGGCGCTCGGCGCCTTCGCTACCCCGACGACGCGGTGGTCCTTCGGCGGGCCGACGGGGCCTGGGCCTACCAGCTCGCCGTGGTCACCGACGACGTTCACCAGGGCGTAACCCACGTGCTTCGGGGCCGGGATTTGGCCGACAGTGTTCCGCTGCAGCTTTTTGTGCACCGCGCCCTTGGAAATCCCCAGCCTCCGGAGTTTGCCCACGCGCCGCTGTGGATGGGCCCCGACGGGCACCGACTGAGCAAGCGGCACGGCGCCGTGGGCGTGCGCGATTCGGGGTTGGAGGCGGCCCAGGGCGTGGGCCTGTTGGCCCACGCCCTGGGGCTGCGCGACCGCCCTGAGGCCTGCACCCCCGCCGAATTGATCGACGACTGGCGGGCGCGCGGCCCGGCCACCCTCGCCTGCGGCGAGGTGGCGGCCGCCTCCTTCCTACCTTTGCCACTATGATTCAATCCATGACCGGCTTCGGCCAGGCTAGCGCCACCTTCGAGGGGCTCCGCATCTCGGTAGAAATCCGCTCGCTCAACAGCCGCGGCCTCGACCTCAACCTGCGCATGCCGCACCGCTACCGCGAACGCGACTTGATCTGGCGTAAAATGATTGGAGACGCGGTGCAGCGCGGCAAAGTCGACGTCAGCATCAACCGCGAACAGGCCGAGGGCCGCGGTAGCAACCTCAACGAGGCCCACCTGCGCCAAACCATGGACGACCTGCAGCGCATTGCGGGCGGCAGCCTGACTCCGGCCGAAGCCTTGGCCATGGCACTGCGGGTTCCGACCGAACAAGGCCCCGCCGTTGACTTGGATCCTGCCGAAGCAGAGGCCGTTGAAGCATTGATCCGCTCCGCACTTGACGCGTTTCAAACGTTTCGCAGCCACGAAGGTTCCGCCCTGGAGCGCGACCTGCAGGCCAACTTGGCCACCATTGAGCGCGGCGTTCCCGTGATCGAAGCCGCCGAACCCGAGCGCCTCGAAAACCTCAAGGGACGCCTGACCAAGGCCGCCGTGAAGGCCGCCGACGACCAGCCCATGGATCCGCAGCGCTGGGAACAGGAGCTGCTTTTTTATGTTGAAAAAATTGACATTAACGAAGAAAAAGTTCGCCTCAAGGCCCACATTCAGCACTTCCGCGAGGCCCTGGCCGCGGGCGAAGGCCGCAAGCTCGGCTTTTTGGCCCAGGAACTCGGCCGCGAAATCAACACCCTCGGCAACAAAGCCCACCACATCGGCATGCAGCGCGAAGTCGTGCAAATGAAAGAGGAACTCGAAAAAATCAAGGAACAGGTCCTCAACGTCCTGTAATCCAGTAACTAGTAACCAGTAGCTAGCGTGTCCGGCCAACTTCTCATTCTCTCTGCCCCGTCGGGCGCCGGCAAGACTACGCTGGTGCGCCGGCTCATGGCGCAGCTCCCCGGGCTGGCGTTCAGCATTTCGGCGACGACACGGGCTCCGCGCGGAAGCGAAGAAGACGAGGTCGACTACCACTTTTTGACCCCTGAGGCCTTTCGCGAGCGCATCGACCGCGGCGAATTCCTCGAGTGGGAAGAGGTCTACCCAGGGCGCTTTTATGGCACGCTCCGCAGCGAGGTCGAGCGCCTCTGGGCTGAGGGCAAAGTGGTCGCCTTTGACATCGACGTGGTCGGCGGACTGAACCTCAAAAAGCAGTTTGGCGACCAGGCTTTGGCGCTGTTTGTGGCGCCGCCGAGCCTCGAGGTGCTCGCCCAACGGCTGCGCGGGCGCGGAACCGAGTCCGAGGACCAAATCGCCCAGCGCCTCGCCAAGGCGGAATGGGAACTCGCACAGGCTCCGGGATTTGACCGCGTCGTCGTCAACGACGAGCTCGACCGCGCCGAGGCCGAAGCCCTGAGCGCGATTTTAGCCTTTGCCCCGACGTGCGCATAGGCTTGCTTTTTGGCACCTTTAATCCGGTGCACCTCAGCCACTTGCTGGTCGCGGAACGCCTTCAAAAGCACGCCCACCTCGACGAGGTCTGGCTGGTACTCACGCCCCGGAATCCGTTCAAGCAGGGCGAAGCGCTCGTCGACGACGCCCAGCGTTTTGCCATGCTGCAGCTGGCGGTAGCGGGCCGTTCCGGACTGGTGGCCAGCGACGTCGAACTGGGCATGCCCCAGCCCAACTACACCGTGGACACCCTGGAACGCCTGGTGGCGCTGCACCCCCAGCACGCGTTTTCGCTGCTCATGGGCGAAGACAACCTGGCCGGATTCAGCCGCTGGCGCAGCCCCGAGCGCATCCTCGAACTGGCCGAGCTGGTGGTGTATCCGCGCCCCGAATCGGGTCTGGAATTTGATTCGCCGTGGCGCAACCACCCGCGGGTGCGCCGCGTGGACGACGCCCTGATGGCGCGCAGCAGCACGGCCGTACGCCATGCCGTAGCCCAAGGGTCCGAGGGCCTCGACGACCTACCGCCCGCCGTCGCAGCGTATATTCGGGAGCACGATCTCTACCGATAATCCGCCCATGAATCCGTTTTTACAGCGCGTCGCCAAAACTGCGGCCTCGTGCGGCGTTCCGCTGCACCGAGTGGGTATTGTGCTGCCCACGCGGCGGGCCGAGCGGAGCCTTCGGCGGCACTGGGACCAAGCCCAGCCGCTGCTGAGTCCGAGCGTGTGGGCCATCGAAGAGGTCATGGCCGACTTGGCCGGAATTCCCGCCGCCAGCCCCACCGAGCAGCTGCTGGCCCTCTTTAGCGCGCACCGCAAGGTCGCCGGAACGCACGCTGACCCCTTAGATGAGTTTCTGCGTTGGGCTCCAACCATTTTGCGGGACTTTGGCGAGCTCGACCGCCACGGAGCCGATGCCAACGCCGCCCTGCGCGAGCTGCGCGAAATCGAAGCCCTCGGCGAATGGGGCCTCGACGAGCCCACCGAGCTGATGCAGCGCCGGCTGGGCCTGTGGCGCCAGCTTCCCGAGCTCTACACCGCCTACCACGCGGCCCTCGGAGCCCAAGGTATGACCACGCCCGGAATGCAGTTTCGCCGCGCTTCGCATCCGCCCCATGGGCCCGGCGAGGCCGACTGGGCGGCCTGGACCCGCCGCCACGGCGTGGATCGGCTGTTTTTTGCCGGATTCAACGCCCTTACCCCACCTGAAGAGGCCCTGCTGCGTTCCGCCCACCTGCACCTGGGCGCCCAAGCACTTTGGGATGCGGACCGCCACTACCTCGACCTCGAAGTGCACGAGGCCGGCGAAGCCCTGCGCGACCTAGCCAAGCGCTTGCCTGAGGGGCTGACCGTCGACCTCAACGACGCGCCCGCCCACTGGGCCACCGGCACGCAGCACATCGAAATCGTTTCAGCCAGCCGCCACCTCGGTGTCGCCCAGTCGGTGGGAGCCCTACTCGAGGAATGGGGGCCCGAAGCCGCCCGCGAAACCGCCGTCGTACTGGGCGACGAGAGCCTATTGGTTCCGGTACTCCAGGCCCTACCCGAAGGCATCGAGGAGGCCAACGTGACCATGGGGCTGCCGCTCAACCTGACCCTGCCCTACGCTGGGGTCGAGGTCTTTTTGCAGCTCCACGAGGCCCGCGAGCAAAACCGCGGAAGCTACCCGCGCCGCCTGCTCGAGGCCACCTTGATTCACCCCTTTGCCGCCATGGTGGTGGCCGACCCAAATGCCCTATCCCGGGCCCAATTTGAGCTTCGCCGCGCGCGGCGCGCCCACTGGTCCGCACCGCAAGTTGAAGCGCTGCTTGGTGCCGATGCGGCCTTGTGGCGTCCCGCCCACGACCCGCGGCAGCTTGTTCAGGAGCTTGCGAAGCGCACGGCCGCGTGGCTTTCGGTTCCGCGCCCCGCCTGGGAAGGCGAGCCGGCCCGGTCGGTCTTGCAGATCCTGGAACGCCTGCGCGGAATGCTACCCGACGAAGTGCTGGGGGTCGGTAGCCTCTTGCGCCTCTACCGTTCGCTGGCCACAGAATCGCCTGTAGCCTTCTTTGGCGAGCCCTTCAACGGCCTGCAAATTATGGGCTTGCTCGAAACGCGTGCCCTAGACTTCAAGCGCCTCATCGTCGCGCCGCTCAATGAGGGCGTACTACCTCAAGGGCGCAGCACGGCGAGCTTCCTGCCCTTTGACCTGCGCAAGGCCTATGGCCTACCGCTGCCGCAGGACCGCGAATCGGTCGCCGCCTACCACCTCTACCGTCTGATGCAGCGCGCCGAAACCGTCGTGATGGTCGTCAACAGCGAACCGGACGGACTCGGCAAGGGCGAACCCAGCCGCTGGGTGCGCCAGGCCCAGCTCGAACTTGCCCGCTACCCGGGCGTAACCGTCACGGACCGCCGACTCAATTGGCCGCTGCGCCCCGACCAGTTTCAGCCGGCGGGGGCCGACGTGCCCACCGGACCCGAGGTTTGGCCCGTCGTCGCAGAGGCCCTGCAGCGCAAGGGGTTGAGCCCCACCGGATTCCAGCGATTCCTCGAGGATCCCTACCTTTTTTTGGTTCGCAACGTACTCGAGATCCGCGAAGAATCGCGCACCCACGACCGCGTTGCCGCCGACGCCCTAGGTACCGCGCTGCACTTCGTCCACGAGCAACTCTACAAGACCTGGCAGGCCGAAGGGATATGGGCCCTTGACCGCGTCGAATCCTGGACCCACGAAGGCATTAACAAGGAAATGCCTTCGTCGCTCGACACCGGCTACCCGATGCTCACCCGCCAGATCGCGCTGCACATGGCCCAGTCCTGGGCCGAGGCCGAAGGCCAGCGCAACGAAGACGACCGCGACCAAACGTTTGAGGTCCTCGGCGTCGAAGAAACGCTCGAAGCCCCTTTGCTTCTTGACTTTGGCACGGTGCCCCTCAAGGGTGCCGCCGACCGCATCGAACGCTGGGCTGACGGTCGCCTAGTCGTCGTCGACCTCAAAACGGGAGCCGTCGACGAGGGCAGCACCCGCTGCAAAACCTTGGACGAGCTTAAAAAGCCAAGCAAAGCCAAAGGATTTCAACTCATGACCTATGCCTGGATGCTCGGGCAACTCCACCCCGAGGCCACTGAATTCCAGGTGGGCATCGCCCCGATGCGCCGCCCCCACGACCCGGTGCTGTGGTTTGCCCTGAACAAGCGCAGCCTGCTCCACCGCGCGGACCTTGACGCCTTTGAGCACGAAGTCCTGCGCCCGCTGATTGGGGACATTGCGGCGTTTTTTCAGGGGGAATCCGACTCGACCCAATGACGAACTGCATCGCGTTGGTTCGTTGCAGGCCATTTCGCCGAAAACGGGAATTCTCGGTACCAAGCCAATTCGTAATCCAAATTCGCTCCGTCTTGAGTAGCCTCCCAGGGCAGATCGCGTTTAACTAACTCCACGAGCGCTGCCGCATCAAAGGCACCAAACCGGTCGATCACGGCTCGCAAAACCTCGTACTCTGCTCCGTTGAACACCCGCAAATCGGGCTTCAGCAATTTCAATCCTTGACCTCCGAAGGCCTCCTCAGCGTCCAATTCCTTCCGTATTTGGCCTACCGCTTCGGTCACCTCTGAAGCGGCCAATCCGTGGGGCACGCGCTGAAACGTCACGCCACAAAAATGGACTTCATAGAGTTCGTAGAACTGGAATTCTGCGAAGTACATCAACGCAATTAAAGCCGAATTTGCCCCCAATCCTGTTACCGAAACGTGCTGAGCAAAGTAGCGCAATGCCTGCTCCAGCTTGCCCGCATGAAGCACGGGAATCGGGTTCCGTTCTATCGTGGCATAACCGACCTCAGGCTCTTCAGCCCCAGAAGGCCTTGAGCGGTGGTAACGCGCGTAGACGGTTCGGTCTGCGCCCAAATCGGCGCTCGGATCTAAGAATTGGTTTAACGTACTCGGCAGGTGGGGCGCCAACCGGGTGAGTTCTTCCACCTTAATACTTCGATTCCCCAACTCCACCTGGGTTAACGCGGAACGGGGCATACCAAGCAGCTCGGCGAATTCCGCCTGAGACAGACTTAACTGCTTGCGAATCTGCGCGATGCGTCGACCTAACTCGGTCGGACTAAGAACGGAGGGCAATGGCGAATTCATGCACCAAAAATGCCTCGGTTCTAAAAACTAACCAAACAATGATTGAAAATCAAACAACCCCCAACCAACTAGCCAACCAGCCAACTAGCTAACTAGCCAACCAGCCAACTAGCTACCCAGCCAACTAGCTACCTAAACCCGTCCGGCGTCCGCTCCATGCGCACCCGGCGCAGCACTTCGCCGCAGGCGGTCGCGTCGGCCAGCGCGTCGTGGTGGTTGAGCAGGTAAATGCCGTAGTGCTCGCAGGCCTTTTTGAGGCCCATCTTGGTTTCGCGGTAGGTGCAGCCCTTCTTCCAGGTCGGAACCGGCAAGTAGTATTTTACTGCACGTTTGAATGCCTCATCTTAGAATAGGGTGGCACAGTATACTCCGTAGAGAGTGGTAGAGTTTGACGCGTTTTCTTCACCCCAGGGGTTGTAGATAAAGAACTCGTGTGCGTAGCCGTCGATTTCGGTGACCAGGTCCACGTTGCCGAGGTAGTCGGGGTGGTACCAGAACAGGATTCGTCCGCTTGAGCCTGCGCCTTCAGCTTGGGAACTTGAGCTTTTAGCCGTGGCAGTCTCTGGGTAGTAGTCGGTGAGGCTTGGCAGCGTCAGCACGCTCGTATCCAGGGGCTCGTGGCTTAGCTCCTGCACGACTTCCTTGAGGTCGTCAAGACCCTTTGAGGAAGCGTACTCGCCACCGCCACCGCCATTGGGGTCGTAGTTGATGGTGATGTCGGTGGCCACGCGCTGCTGGTTCATGTAGTAGTGCTTGGACACGCGGTCGCCGCCCAGAAGTCCCGTTACCACATAGAACGGATTCACATACACCGTGTAGGGGTCGAGGTTGGTGACGTTGTCAATCACCTGGTCGTTGAGGTAGACGCTGGTGTTGATCAGCGACGACTTCATCAAGCGCTCACCCTGGTGGTCGTACACGTAGTGGTGCACCCCCTGCTGGTTTTTCACCCCCGTGAGCTGTTGCTGTTCGTTCCAAAAGAAATCTTGAGGAATAGCTTGCGCGGGATCGTCGATCTGGGTGATGCTGCCGCTGGTGTTGTACTTAAAGGAGGTGGTGGTGCCACTGACTGGATCCCAGATATGATCCAACTGATGGTCCTTGGAGGAATCATAGTTGTATTCAAGTCCATAAGTAAGCGCTGTGGCCTTGGTTAAAAGAACATGGGGCAAGAATAATCGCAAAAACTAAGAAATAGCTAACAGCTCCGTTGAAATCATCCATTTATTACCAACAAAATCCTGGGCCTCTATAACTTTCAGGAATCAACTTTAACATTAAAGACCGAATTTTATCTAAAATAATTTCATCTTCATTTCGATTTTCTCTCAAATAATTTGAGTCAAATACAATAGAAGTAAAATTTGTATTTGGTGAAGTCACGAAAGTGATCTTTTTAGGCACAAGCCCTGAACCTTCGCTACAATAACACTCTTTAAAACCAGATAAAAAGTTATGAAATTCAACTAAATTCTGAATTTCGTTAACTGCCGAAGAATCAAGGTCAGGCATTGGGACAAAGTAGTATCTATTCTTAGCACTAAAAGTTTCCTTAGATTCTCGAATTATTAATCCTTCAGAATTTAATACCAGGACACATGCTTGATTAAACCCTTCTCCACTTCGTATTTCAATCTGGCTAAATAAATGACGATCGAACTGATTTATGTAATTTTTGTAAGGAATTCCGCAGGAACCGAGTGCTAATGTTACAGATAGAATAATATTTTTCAT
Source organism: Bacteroidota bacterium (assembly GCA_039805405.1). Taxonomy (GTDB): domain Bacteria; phylum Bacteroidota; class Bacteroidia; order Flavobacteriales; family Schleiferiaceae; genus TMED14. Next base: position 922 of record JBDLUG010000047.1, on the reverse strand, counting down.
TTTATATCCGATGTAGATTTTATATAATGTGGTTCCAAATATTCTCGTTTTACCATTTCCTCGATAGTAAATGATAATTGACCATGCTTCGCCGCAGATGCTTCTAACTTTTGTTGAACATCTTGAAAATTAAAAATCTGCTGATATTGAAAGGCTTCAATTTCATCAAACCAATCGGTATTACCTTGAGACCCTCCTATTCCTGTTGTACCGTTCATTATCTGATTTACATGTCGATTCTCATGTATATAGGTAGATAAATATCCTGGCTTGACTTTCACGAGAATCGCGACACTTGTCTCACCATCAGTGGTACCGTCAGCCTTCTCAGGGACGTTTCCAGACTGATATGATACTAAACGAGTGTTTGGATTACAAATATTATCGAAGTCATTTTGAAGTTTTTTCCAGTCATTGAGTTCTCGTTTATGACGATTTTCGCTACGAAGAAATCTAGACAATCCTGGTAGGACACCTTTTTGATTGGCCAATTGATTATCTCGATCCACCGCGGCGTGTAGTTTCGCAACTCTTTGGTTAACCTGGGCCTGTGCAGCCTTGAAATCAGACCTGGCCTGATTATCAACAAAGTGTGTATCTAATCCATTTGGATCAACTATATTTATTGGATTATTTGCGACAAAATGAAAAGGTGTCAGTGAATGGAATTTTGTCGCCATAGGATCCACACTCAACCACACACCCATTTTATTCTGGTAGTACCTCGCGCCGTAGTAGGCCAGGCCGGTTTCGGGGTCTAGTTCTTTGCTGTTGAATCGGTAGGGTGAGGTAAAGGCATAGGTATTGGCGTTCCACTGGTGCAAAATTCGCGTCAAACTGTACCACTCTTTCCGCGGCAAACTGTACCATGGTGTTCGCGGCAAACTGTACCACTGTTTCCGCGCATCATGGGCCACTAATT
>JBDLUG010000046.1:0-10220 GCA_039805405.1 Bacteroidota bacterium | reverse complement strand
CGGCGGAGTCCGGGGTCAAGGCCAATCCACATGGTTTTCGAGTGCATTTGTGCGGGGACCACAAAGGTAGGGGGTATCTTTGCGCCATGGTTTATCCGATTGTGGCGTATGGATCGCCGGTGCTGAAGCGCCGAGCCAAGGATGTGGACTGTCCGAGTGCCGAACTCACGGGCTTTGTGGATTCAATGTTTGAAACAATGTATGCCTCTAAAGGCGTCGGCCTCGCCGCCCCGCAAATTGGCTTTAGCACCCGTGTTTTTGTGGTTGACGGATCCCCGTTCGCCGAAGATCCCGACAACGCCGAAGACGCCGAAGTGCTGAAGTCCTTTAAAAAGGTATTCATCAACGCTCAAATCCTTGAAGAGAATGGGGACGAGTGGGCCTTTGAAGAGGGTTGCCTGAGCATCCCCGACCTGCACGAATCCGTAGCTCGAAAGCCGACGTTGCGCATCAAGTACCAGGACCTCGAGGGGCACTGGCATGAAGAAACGTATTCAGGAGTGCCTGCGCGCATCATTCAGCACGAATACGACCACATTGAGGGAATCCTCTTTACCGACCGTCTGAGTCCCCTCAAGAAGCGAATGATTCAAGGTCGCCTCAAAGACATCGCCGCGGGCAAAGTCAGCTCGAACTACCGAATGAAATTCAACGTGGCATGAACAAGTACTTCAGCATTGCTTCGGTAGCTCTTCTCGCTGCCTGTACTCCCGGAATTGACGGAGAGCAAGCCATCGCCGACATGACGGCCCGAACCAACTGGGCTACCGACTCGTTGGGGTCGCACGCCATTGTGGCCCGCCTTGAGCAGGCCGCGGCGGAATCTGAAGACGATTCGCTTTGGGCGCGCTACCAGCTGGCTGCGGGTGACCTCGAGGCGCAGATTCCGAGCCGTGCCCTCTTTGCCATTCGCCACTACATGCGGGTGGTGGACTCGCTTCCCGACCGATTTGGTCCGCGCGCCCTATTTGCCGTGGCGACCACCTTTGACGTGGGTTTGGGCGATCAAATTCGCGCCGCTCAGGCATACGAACTCTTTGTGCAGCGCTACCCCCAGCACCCCTGGGCGGGCCGCGTCGACACCATGCTCCAGCTCACCCGCACCAATGCGGACTCCCTACTTTTGCAGCAAATCCAAGCTAAATCCAATGAATGACCTCAAGCACGTGCTCGCGATTGCGGGACGCCCCGGCCTCTACCAACTGATTGCATCAACCCGCACTGGCCTTGTGGCAGAACCGCTCGGCGGCGGTCCCCGAGTGAGCGCTTCGGCGCGCCAGCAGGTGCACGTCCTCGACGAGATGGCGCTGTACACGATTGAAGGTGAGCGTCCGCTCCGCGAGGTGCTCGCTGCCGTGGGCGAGGTGCTCAAGGGCCAGGAATCGGTTCCGCACAATGCCGACAGCGCCGTGGTTACGGCAGAGTTCGCCAAGCTCGTGCCCGATTTTGACGACAGCCGCGTGTACGTGAGCGACATGCGCAAGTTTTTTCAGTGGTACAATGCGCTTGTGCGCCACAACTTCTTTGCTGCGGGAAGCGAATCCGCCCCAGAAGCTGCAGACGCCCCCAAGCCCAAGGCCGCCAAGAAAAAGGCTGCCCCTAAAGCCGAGGATGGCGAATAAGCCTGACCGCGCCGCGGCGCTTGCTGCTTTTGGTCGCCTACTGGACATCATGGACGACCTGCGCGCCCAGTGTCCTTGGGATCGCGAACAGACCGAGCAAACCCTTAGGATTCTCACCCTCGAAGAGGCCTACGAACTCGCAGATGCCATTGATTCGGGCGATTGGCCCGAACTCGGCAAAGAGCTCGGAGACATCTTTTTGCATCTCGTGTTTTACAGCAAAATTGCCAGCGAACACGGTCACTTTGACGTGGCTGACGTGCTGAATGGCGTCTGCGACAAGCTGGTTCGCCGGCATCCGCACATTTATGGCGACGTTCGGGCAGATGACGCTGACGCGGTCAAGGCCAACTGGGAGGCGATTAAGCTCGCTGAAAAGGGTTCTGCAGCCCAAAAATCAGTGCTGGAGGGAGTTCCCAAGGCCCTTCCGGCGCTTGTGAAGGCCTACCGAATGCAGGATAAAGTACGCGGAGTCGGATTCGACTGGCCTTCGATCGACGGAGTGTGGGGCAAGGTCGAAGAGGAGCTTGCAGAACTTCACACGGCTCCCGACGAAGCTGCGGCCGAAGAAGAGTTTGGCGACCTCATGTTTGCCCTGGTGAACTACGCCCGCCACCGCGGATGGGACCCCGAACAGGCCCTCGCCAAAGCCAACGACAAGTTCAAGCGCCGGTTTCACGCGATGGAAGCCATGCTCGACGCACGTGGCGAGACCAACGCCAAACAAACCCTCGAGGTTTGGGATGAGCTTTGGAATCAGGTCAAAAGGCACGAGAATTGATTTGGGCTTAACGTTGCGTTCACGGTGCTTTGCCACCTTGCATCAGCCCAAACCATGAAAACCATCTACCTCGTTCGCCACGCGAAGAGCTCTTGGGAATACCACGAGCTGCCCGACATGGACCGCCCGCTCAAGGGCCGCGGGATCCGCGATGCCCACCTCATGGCGGGCTGGCTCAGTGAACTGTTGCCAGAATCACCCGTTTTGTACGCTTCACCGGCAACCCGCACCCTGCACACGGCGATGATTTTTGCCCGAACCCTTGGTGTGGCCCTCGATGACGTTCGGGTCGTTGACGCCCTTTATGCGGCTTCGCACGACGGAATCGCTGATGTGGTGCGCACACTTCCTGACAACCAAAACCACGTCATGCTCTTTGGGCACAACCCCGGAATGAGTGACTTTATTTCAGACTGTGTTCCGGGATTTACCGAAAATGTTCCGACTGCCGGTGTAGCGGTCCTCGAGGTGCCAATTTCTTCGTGGAAGGACTTGCGCAGCGAGGCAGAACTTCGGTACTTTGATTTTCCTAAAAACCTCAAGTAATACTTTTATAATATGGGAAAAATGAGCGACTTACGCTCTCGATTTGTCAATCGTGACCTCAGCTGGCTGCAGTTCAATGCCCGCGTGCTTCAAGAGGCCGAAGACGAGCGCAACCCATTAATTGAGCGAATTCGCTTTTTGGGAATCTTCTCTAACAACCTCGACGAGTTTTTTAGGGTCCGATATGCGAGCATTCAACGCATGGAGTCTTCGACCGATGAAAAAAAGGTCAAGGAGACCCTTGGCGGCTGGAATCCAACGGACTTGCTTATCGCCATTCAGGCCGAAGTCAACGTCTTGAACGATCGCGTAGAGCGTGTGTACGACGCCCTGATGGGTCAGCTCGAGGCCCAGGGCGTTAAAATCATTGACGAGCAGGACCTTACGCAGGGTCAAAAAGACTTCATTCGCAAGTTTTACATCGAGAAGGTGAGTCCCACCGTGTTTGCCATGATTTTGCAAGACCACTTGCCCTTTCCTGAGCTGAACGACGCATCGATTTACCTCGCGATTCGCCTTTGGCCCAAATTGGGCGGAGACCCTGTGTTGTCGCTGGTTGAGGTTCCGGCCGAAATCCACGGACGCTTTGTCGAACTGCCCAAGTACGGCAAGAACTACCTGATGTTTTTGGACGACGTACTGCGCCACAACCTGCAGTACGCGTACTTTCTCTTTCCGTCGCAACGCATTGAGGCCTACACGTTTAAAATATCTAGGGACGCAGAACTCGACATGGACCACCACGACGTCAGCCGTACCGTGCTCGACCGGGTGCGCCGCGGACTCGTGGACCGTCAAGTGGGCGACCCCGTGCGCATGGTCTACGACCGCGAAATGCCGTCTGAATTTTTGGCCTACTTGATGGGGCGCATTGGACTACAGAATTCCGACGCCGTGATTGCCGGAGCGCGCTACCACAACAAAAAGGATTTGATGCGCTTTCCCAACATCGGAGGGGCAGAACTTGAGCATCCGCGCCTCGAGCCGCTCCAGCACCCCGACCTCGACATGGAGAAGTCGCTGATGAACGTGGTGCGCCAGAAGGACGTGCTGCTGTTCTTGCCCTACCACAACTTCTTGAGCCTCGTGCGCTTCTTGCGCGAAGCCGCGATTGACCCCGCCGTCACTAAAATCAGCATTACACTGTACCGATTGGCCAGCCAGTCGCGCATTGTGTCTGCACTGATTAATGCGGCCAAAAACGGCAAAAAAGTGCGCGTGGTCATTGAGCTGCAGGCCCGTTTTGACGAAGAAAACAACCTGCACTACCTCGAGAAGATGAGCAAAGAGGGCATCGAGGTGCAGACCGGTGTTGAAGGCCTTAAGGTGCACAGCAAAATCGTGCACATCGAGCGCACTACGGCCGACGGCGACAAAGAGTACTTTGCCGTGGTGGGCACGGGCAACTTCCACGAGGGTTCCGCCAAAGTCTACACCGACTACCAGCTTCTGACCGCCAATCCGGTCATTTGTGCCGACATAGCGCGGGTGTTTGAATTCTTGTACGAGCCCTACAAAGTCATTAAGTACAAGGAGTTGCTCGTGAGTCCGCACTACAGCCGCAGCGGAATCATCAAGTGCATCGACCGCGAAATTGCCCACGCCAAAAAGGGCAAGAAGGCCGAAATCATTATGAAGTTCAACTCGTTGAGCTCCTACGACATTGGCGAAAAGCTCTACGAGGCCAGCAAGGCCGGCGTCAAGGTGCGCCTGATTGTGCGCGGAATCTGCTGCGTCAAGCCTGGCGTCAAAGGCCTGAGCGAGAACATTCACGTGGTGAGCATCGTCGACCGCTTTCTCGAGCACAGCCGCGTGTACTACTTCTCGAACGACGGCGACCCCAAAATGTACCTCGCGTCGTTTGACATGATGACCCGCAACCTCGACCTTCGGGTTGAAGTGGGCGCGCCGGTGCTGGATCCCCGCATTCAGCGCGAAATTCTCGACCACCTCGAAATCCAACTTCGCGACAACGTCAAAGCACGGGTGTACGACGAAGAGGGCCGCAGCGTGCACCGCGTGGCGCCCGGGCCGCGCATCCGCAGCCAAATGGAGCTGTACGAATACGTGAAAAAGCAAGCCAAAAAGCGCCGGGCATGAGTATGAAGTACCTGACGCTGGGGGCCATTGACATTGGTTCGAACTCGATTCGGCTGCTGATTAGCCATGTGATTCCGACGCCGACCTACACCTACTACAAAAAGGTGTCGATCACGCGTCTACCCGTGCGCCTCGGTTCAGACGTGTTTACCCAGGGCGAAATCAGCAAAGAGACCGGCTACCGGCTCGTTGATGCGATGCGCGCGTTCGCCGCCATCATGCGCGTGAACGGCGTGACCGACTACCGAGCCTGTGCAACCTCGGCCATGCGTGAGGCTAAAAATTCCGCGCGTTGGATTCGCCGGGTGCGCCGCGCCACAGACATCAATATTGAGCTGATTGACGGCGAAGAAGAGGCCAAGCTCGTCTTTCACGCCAAGCTCTTTGACCGCATTCACCCCGAGGAGCCCAACCTCTGCTTTGTCGACGTGGGCGGGGGCTCGACCGAGCTCACCTTCTTTCGCGACGGCCAGGCATTGGCTTCGCGGTCTTTTGCCCTCGGAACCGTGCGCCTTCTCAGCGACGCCGACAGCGCTTCGGTGTGGAGCGACTTGCAGTCCTGGCTCGAGGCCGAATGCGCCAAGCTCGACGGCCCCGTGGCCTTGGTGGGCGCGGGCGGAAACATCAACAAAGCCCACAAAATCAGCGGACGCCCCGTCGAAGAACCGCTCAGCAAGCAGTACCTCGACCGGTTCAGCAAGCAGCTCGAATCGATGACAGCCGACGAGCGGGTGATGCAGCTCGGCCTCAACTTGGACCGCGCCGACGTGATCGTGCCGGCGCTGCGCATCTACCGCCGGGTACTGCGCTGGACCCACGCTACCTGGGTTTACGTTCCCAAAATTGGGGTTTCGGACGGAATTGTGCGCGAACTTTACCACCGTAAACACCGCGCGCAATGGGAACAACGCCTCGAATCCTAGTCCTTCTCACCGCCGCAGTCGCGGCCTCATGCGGCATCAAGCCGTCAATGCCGGCGCCCTCAAAGCCCACTCGGGTCACCTTGACCACCGCCGAGGCGCTTGATGCCCGCGACACCGTGTGGGTTACGGGCTACAACCCTGAGCTCGGTGGCTGGAACGGCCGCGGAATCCCCATGAAGCGCACCGCGAGCCACGAATGGCAGGTCCAGTTCACGACCCGTGACAGTGCCATGGCCTTTAAGTTTACGCTCGGATCCTGGGCCAAAGAAGCCCGTTTGTCGGTCGGTCGGCCCTTTGGCGACGTGGCCGGATACCGCGGAATGGACACCGCCTTTCACGCCCTGGCCTTTAGTGCACCGCAGCGCACCAACGACGGCCAGGTAACTGGCGTGCTCAAAGAGCTTCTGACGCCGCCGGACCCCAAGGGACGCTTCCCGCAGCGCCCGCTGTGGATTTGGTCGAGCCAGCCCATCGTTCAAGGGCAGAAGTACGACCTTCTTCTAATGTCAGACGGTCAAAACTGCTTTGACCCTGCACAGACAAGCTTTGGGGTAGACTGGGCGGTCGACGAGGCCCTGGCCCAGCTTGAGGCCGAGGGCGCGATTCCGCCCACGGTGGTTGTGGGCCTGCAGTGCTCGTTTGAGCCCGACAACCAGCGCCGCAAAGAATACGGCCCGGGCGAGGTCGGCGATGCATACGCCGAATACCTGATGCACACCGTGCTGCCTTGGGCCCAGGCGCACATCACCCCGAGCGGCCGCACCTACTTCGCGGGTTCGTCCATGGGCGGAATCTTGGGCTGGCGCCTCATGCACACGTACCCCGACCTCTTGGACGGGATCGTGTCTTTTTCGCCCGCCATCTATATTGAGGCCGGGGGTGGCTTGGTGGTCGACGGCATCAGCCCTTGGAAGGCCAAAAACTACTTCTGGCCCCAGGGCAAGCGCGCCTACTTCTACAACGGCGGATTGGGTCTTGACGCCGCCCTGCAGCCCGGAATCGACCAGATGCTTGATCAGCTCAAGGCCAACGGATTGCAACTCGGTTTCGACTACCAGTGGAAGCTTGATTCTAAGGCGAACCACGACGAATACGCGTGGCGCCTGCACTTTCCTGAGGCCTACCGCTGGGTGACGAGTAACTAGTCACTGGTCACTCGTTTGCGCGGCGTAGCACGCGAACCAGAAACACGCAACGAGAAGCTGTTTAGCCGCGCACGTAGTTCAGCGGGCACACCTCGCCGCGCTCTTCAAAGTACTGCCACGCGTCGATTTCGCGCAGGATGTCGTCGACGTGGCGCATCACGGTAAAGAAGTTCACCGACTGGTAGCGCACGATGCCCTGCTTGTCGATTAAGAAGGTTCCGCGCAGTGCGATGCGGTCGCCCTCGGCGTGCAGCTGGCCGTCTTCGTCGTAGGCCCACTCGCCGTTCAGTACGTGGTAGTTGTGGCTAGCGGTCTTGTTGAGGTCGGCCAGAATGGGGTAGGTGATGCCTTTGATTCCGCCCTCTGACTTGTCGAGGTTGAGCCATGCCTTGTGCGAAGCATCGCTGTCAGTCGAACAGGCAATTACCTGCACGTTGCGCTTCTCAAACTCGGCCAGGTTGGCCTGAAACTCGTGCATTTCGATAGGGCAAACCGCGCTAAAGTCTTTGGGGTAGAAAAACAGCAGCACGTACTTCTGGCCTTCGAACTGTGCGAGGCTGTAGTCTTTGACGATTTCGCCGCCGTTGACAACGGCAGTTAGGCTGAATTCTGGAGCTTTTTTACCAACAAGTAGCGACATGGGATGCTTTTTAGATTGAGCACCAAAGGTAGTAACTAGTGGCGTGTAACTAGTGTCCGTGGCTGGCGTAGCCGCTCAACGCGAAGCCCGCGGCAATGCCCACCAAAACGACCAACCAGGTGCGCAACGGCAATCGGTGGTCCTTTTGCACCTCAAACAAAATGGTGCTGGACACGTGTAAAAAGATGCCGACGACGAGGCTTCCGACGACGACGTCGACGTGGGGGTGGGGCGGAATCAGCAATCCGGCCGCCGCGCCCATGGGGGCTGCTGCGGCAAGGGCCGCCATGGCAAGTGATCCGCGTCGGGCGGCAATGCCCTGATGCTGAAGCCAGTGGGCGACCAAAGCCGCAATGGGAAGGTTGTGGATGGCGAGCGACACGACGAATGCCGTCTGGGCGCCCTCACTCAGTCCAAATAGCGGAACCGCCTCGGCAAACGAGTGGATCCAAAGTCCGAGAAACGCAGGCCAGGGGTTGCCGTGGCCGTGGGTGTGGCCGTGTTCTAAGCCTTTGGACAGACCGTCGAGCGCGAACTGCAGAAAGTAGCCGATGACGATCCAGAGGCCCCAGGTGCTGCTCGGAACCGATTCGTGAGCGCTCGCCTCGGCCAGCTCGGGCATCCACAAAAACACCGTGACGGCAAACAAGAAGGCTCCCGAAAAGGCATTGGTGGTCGAAAGCCACGTCTTGGGCAGCATCTTGCGACCCAGCCAGGCACCCACGACAAGCGGCATGGCCAGACCTAAGAGCAGAAGCACATCGTTCATGGCGCAAAAGTACGGCCGATGGCAATGCAGCGGGGGCTGCTGGGCGACCAGGGGCTGCCGTCGTAGTCGCCCAAAAAGTGCACCGAGTGAAGGCCTGCGGCCTCAAAAAATGCTTCAAAGTCCGCCCGTTCCAGCAGCATTACGCGTTCGGTAAACGTTTCTACGCGATCGCCGTCGGTGACCTCGATGACTTTGTGCACAAAGTCTCCCTCGATCCAACGCTGGATGCGAAAGCAAATTCCGTCCACCGTATGGACATCGTCGGGAACCAGGTTCGCCCGCACCTCGACCGCGTTTAAAAAATCCATGACCAAGGTGCCGTTCGAAGTGAGCGCCGCAGCCATGTTGGTCACCGCGCGCTGGTGCGCAGCTCGGTCGTCAAAAAATCCAAAACTTGTAAACCAGTTCACCACGGCGTCGTACGGGCCGCCGGGTAAGGGGTCAAGCATGCTGCCTACAAAAAGTTGGGCGTCGTGGCCTTTTTGGGCGGAATCTTCTCGTGCCTCGGCAATGCGGTGGGCGGCGAGGTCCAAGCCCGATACGCGGTAGCCTTGTTCGGCCAAAGGCCAGAGGTGGCGGCCCTGCCCGCAACCAACGTCCAGAATCCGACCGCCGGGGGCAAGGTTGAGAATTCCGACCACGGTTTGCACGGCCTGGCGCGCTTCATCTTCGGAGCGGTGGGCATAAAGCAACGGGTAGTAGGGCGAGTCAAACCACATGGCGGCAAAAGTAGTTCCGCGCTCGCCGTGGGTTAGCTGTTCAGCCAAAGGTTCGAAATTGCTTTGGCGGCGCCCACAAGTACAGCGGCAAAAACGACCCAGCGCACGGCGGGCTGGGCGGCCGGAATCCGCACGACGTAGCGCGCACCCAACCAGGCTCCGGCGGCTGAACCGACTGCGAGCCACAGGGCTGCGCCCCAGCGCACGTCGCCCAAGAACAGGTACACCAGGGTGGCGGGCACGGCCAGCACCAGCGCCAAGATCAGCTTGATTACGTTGGCGTCGCGCAGCGTCCAGCGTTCCACGAGCACCAGCGCGGCCAGCATCATGATTCCGATGCCCATTTGCACAAAGCCGCCATAAACGCCAATGGCAAAAAACGTGAGCCAGGTGGTCCAGCCGCCGTTTCGGCGCGCTTGGGTCGCGAGCCACTGCGAGGGTTTGGTGAACAGGGTAAAGAGCATCAGCGTCATTACTACGGCGATGCTGGCCTCCATAAAGGCGGGGCTGGCGAGGCTTCCGAGGAGTCCGCCCAAGAGGCTGCCGCCAAAGGTGGGCAGGGCCAGGCGGCGGCTTTCGCGCATCAGGTAGCGCTTGCGCGCGGACTTGCGCACGCTGAACACCGCGGTCAAGGTTTGGGCCATCACTCCGACGCGGTTGGTGGCGTTGGCCACGGACCCGTTAAGGCCCGAACCCAGCAGCAGCGTGAGGGTAATGGCCGAGCCGTTCCCGGCCAGGGTGTTCACGACCCCGGCGAGGAGTCCGCCAGTGAAAAAAAGAAGGTCGTTGACCATGGCGGCAAAGGTAGGGGCTGTACTTTAGCACATATGAAGAAAAGCGTTGTTTTCCTTGCCGTACTTAGCCTTGTGGCGTGCAGCCAGGAACCCAAATCGGGCGAAGTGAGCTTCACGGCTACAGTTGACACCCTCGAGGTCGATGCCCTGCGGTGCTACACCGTGAACTACGAAGTGTGGG
>JBDLUG010000045.1:0-10283 GCA_039805405.1 Bacteroidota bacterium | reverse complement strand
GGTGGGGAAACTTCAAGTCCATTCCACCTCCATGGATGTCAAACTCCTCGCCGAGGTACTTCGTACTCATGGCAGAGCACTCAAGGTGCCAACCAGGGAAGCCCTCGCTCCACGGAGACGGCCAGCGCATGATGTGCTCGGGTGAGGCCTTCTTCCACAGGGCAAAGTCGAGTGGGTGGCGCTTGTCCTGCTGGCCGTCGAGGTCGCGGGTTCCGGACTCGAGGTCCTCGATACTGCGCCCCGAAAGCTCGCCGTAGGGGTACTTCTCGAGGTAGGTTCCGATGCTGAAGTACACGCTTCCGTTGGCCTGGTAGGCGTAGCCGTCGGCGATGAGCTTTTTAATCATCTCGATCTGCTCGACGATGTGCCCGGTAGCGGTGGGCTCAATCGACGGCGGAAGCGCGTTGTACGCCTGCATGACGCCCCGAAACCCCACGGTATAGCGCTGTACGATTTCCATAGGCTCGAGCTGCTCGAGGCGCGCCTTTTTGGCAATTTTGTCTTCGCCCACGTCGGCGTCGCTCTCAAGGTGGCCGGCGTCGGTAATGTTTCGCACGTAGCGCACTTTGTAGCCAAGGTGCTTGAGGTAGCGAAAAAGCAGGTCAAAGCTCAAGAAGGTGCGCGTGTTTCCCAAGTGCACGTCGCTGTACACGGTTGGACCACACACGTACATCCCCACATTGGGAGCATGTATGGGCTCAAAGGGGCGAAGTTCGCCCGACAGGCTGTCGTACAGGGTCAAATTGCTCATGTGTGCGGACTGTCGCCAAACGTAGTTTGCGTTTGAATGTAGGCCAAAAATTCGGTGCGCAGGCCTTCTTCGGCCAAAAAACGGCCACCGTACTCGGCGGTAACCGTGCTGGAGTGCACGTCTCGGATTCCGCGCGCATTGACGCACAAGTGCTTTGCATCGATCATCACGGCGACGTCATTTGTGCCCAGAGCTTTGGTCAAAGATTCGGCGATTTGTCGCGTAAGACGCTCTTGAACCTGGGGGCGCTTGGCATAAAAATCCACGATTCGGTTCATCTTACTGAGCCCAATGACGCGGTCTTTACTGAGGTAGGCAATGTGGGCACGGCCGACAATGGGCATCAGGTGGTGCTCGCAGGTCGAGTAGACCACAATGTTTTTTTCCACCAGCATCTCTCCGTAGTGGTAGTTGTTCTCAAACGTGTTGAGGTCGGGGGCTTTGTCGGGGTGAAGTCCGCCAAATGTCTCTTTGACAAACATCTTGGCCACGCGCTTAGGGGTTCCGCGCAAACTGTCGTCCTCGAGGTCCATGCCAAGGGTGTCAAGGATTCCGCGAACGTGAGCTTCGATGCGCGCGATTTTCTCGTCGTCGCTGAGTAAAAAGGCATCCGGACGCACCGGAGTGTGCACGCTCGAACTCGTGTGGTCGGGGTCGTGAGATTTCATGTGTGCAAAGGTACAAGGGCTTTGCGCGGAAAACGGTACTTTTGCGCCCATGAATCACGCTGTTGTCATCGCAGGAACCGGATCGGTTCTGCCCGAAGTAGTTGTTCCGAATTCCGCGTTTTTGCAGAATGAGTTTATGGACGATAACGGGAATTCGTTTCCCAACTCAAATGAGGTAATTATCCAAAAATTTCAGCAAATCACCGAGATTGAAGAGCGCCGCTACGTGCGCCCCGACCAGAATTCCTCTGACATCGGTGCCGAAGCTGCCGCAAAGGCGCTCGCTGACGCAGGCTGGAATGCCGAAGACCTGGACCTTTTAATTGTGGGACAGAATTTTGGCGACATAGATCCTGGTACACGCCGCATTGACCAGATGCCTTCAGTTGCCTCGCGGGTTAAAGCGAAGTTGGGCATCGCAAATCCCAACACCGTCGCTTTTGACGTCTTGGCCGGTTGCCCCGGATGGATTCAAGGTGTGCTCGTGGCCAACGCCTACATGCAGGCGGGAATGGCTAAAAAGGCTCTGGTGATCGGAACCGAGACCTTATCGCGCGTCGTCGACCACCACGACCGCGACTCCATGATTTTTGCCGACGGAGCCGGCGCAGCGTGCTTTGAAGTTCGCTCTGATGCGGGCGGTGCCGGAATCATGGGTTCTGCTGCCGTCAGCTACACCAAGGATGAAGCCTTTTACCTCAAGTCGCTGCCCTCGGTCAACCCCGCCGGAGACCCCAACGAGCGCCTCATTCGCATGAAGGGCCGCAAGATTTATGAATTTGCCCTCAAGCACGTTCCAGACGCCATGAAGGCCGCCCTCGACAACGCAGGGGTGCACCTCAAGGATGTTGCAAAGATTTTCATGCACCAGGCCAACGCGAAGCTCGACCACGGGGTTGGAGAGCGGCTCTACAAGCTCTACGGCCTTGAAGCCGACTTGGACGCGGTGATGCCCATGTCCATCCAGTGGATGGGTAACAGCTCGGTGGCGACGGTTCCGACGCTGCTCGACCGTGTTCGCCACGAGAAGTACCAGGGCCACGAAGTTCATCCGGGCGACATCGTGCTCTTTGCGAGCGTGGGTGCCGGTATGAACATCAACGCCTTTGTGTACCGATTCTAGTTCGGAATCTTGAGCACCTAAACACAAAGGGCGGCCTCTCACGGGGCCGCCCTTTTTTGTGTGCATCTTGAACGAGTGACTACCAGGCTTCGCTCTGGGTGAGCAGCGCCGCGAGGCGCTTCTCGACGTCTGAAAGCTGTTCGGCAACCACGCGGCGCTGGTCCTTCATCGTTTGGGTTGGCTCAGAACGAATCGAGTAGGACCCCCATACGGCTGAACTCAAGCGGTCGCGCAGCCCCGGAAGTGTTTCAAATTCCTTGCCCGCAATGAGTTCGTCCCCGTCGAGAACGACTTTGAGGGCTCGCCATTCGGTTTGGGCCGATGCCACGCTCGTACGCAACGAACTCGGTGTGGCGGTGCCGTACTTCACCACTTTGTCTGCGCGGTCCAGGCGTGATTCGACCTCGTCCATCTGGCGTCCGACCTTGTCCATGCGGAGCTGCAGCGCGTCGAGCTGCTTCTGTAGGGCCACCAAATCGGCCGGCTTCTCGGCCGGAAGCGTCACGTTGCTCAAGTACTTCACTTGGAAGCTCGAGGCCTTGGTCAGCGTATCCACCTTGCTGCCGTGCACCCCGACCAATTGAAGGCTGTAGCTGCCTTCAGGGGCCATGTACGCACCCCGGTCGGGCGACGAACTTCGGGCAACCTTACCGTCCCAGGTGGTGCGCTTCAGCCCGTTGCTGTACTTGGCGTGAAGCACGCGAACAACGCTTCCGGCGGAATTTCGAATCACCAATGCCAAGTACGGGCTGTCTTCGTTGGCCTCGGCGCGAATGGCGTCCTTAGAGGGGTAGCTGCCACCGGCGGTTTTCTTGTCGAGTTCCTCGCGCTGTTCCTTGAGGGTCTTCGGTGCGTTCTTTACCCAGTAGGTGAACGTGGCACCCACCTTGGGGTTGTCGGCCATGTAGTAGCTTGCCCCAAGGAAGCCCGCTCCGCCGTATCCCAGTGGGGAAGCCTCGTGGAACAAAACTGCAGGTTTAATCGGGAGAATGATGGCCTCGTTCTTTTTGATGTCGTTCTTGATTTCGCGCAACGGGCTGTAGTCGTCGAGCACGTAGAAACCGCGTCCGAACGTCGCCAGTACGAGGTCGTCTTCGCGCTGCTGAATGGCGATGTCGCGCACCGCAACGGTCGGCAAGCCTTTCTTGAGCTCGGTCCACGTCATGCCTGCGTCGGTGCTGGTGAACGCTCCGAATTCGGTTCCGACAAACAGCAAACTTGGATCAATGTGGTCTTCAGCAAGTACGTAGGTGGAACCGCGCTGAGGTAACCCCGTGCTGAGCGTCTCCCACGTCTTGCCGCGGTTTTTGGTCACCAGCACGTACGGCTTAAAGTCGCCGTTTTTGTGGTTGTTGAACACCACATACAGCACATCCGCAGAATGCTGCGACCACTTGACATCGTTGACGTAGGTCAGGTCGGGAATACCCGGAAGCTTGTCGAGTTTCGACCAGTTGGATCCGCCGTCGCTTGAAATGTGGACAAGGCCGTCGTCCGTGCCCACGGCGAGCAGTCCTTTAGTCTTGGGCGACTCGTGCAGCGCGGTGATGTTGCCGTACATCGAGGTGCTCTGCTTATAGGCAATCGCATCGAGGCCCTGAATCTTGCCCATCACCGGAATCTGATGGCGGTCCAGTTGGCGCGAAAGGTCTCCCGAAATGGGCGTCCAGGAATTGCCGCGGTCGGTGCTTTTGAACACGACGTTGGCTGCGAAGTACAGCGTCTTGCTGTCGTGCGGACTTATCAGTAATGGAGCGTCCCAGTTCCAGCGCCAGGCCTTGCCGCCGGCGGGCTCGATGGGTTTGATGGCGACGCCTTCGCCTGATTTCTTGTCAAAGCGCTGCAAGCCACCGTACTGCGCTTGGGCATAAACGATGTTCGGATCGTTCGGATCCACCTGTGATTCAAAGCCGTCGCCCGTTTGGGTCACGTACCAATCGCTGTTGACGATACCGCGGTCGTTGATGGTCTGGCTGGGGCCGCCGAGCGAGAAGTTGTCTTGGGTTCCGCCATAAATACCGTAAAACGGAAGGGCGTTGTCCACCGCCACCCGGTAAAACTGGGTGATCGGAAGGTTGTCTTTGTAGTGCCAGCTCGCGGCGTGGTCCCAGGTTTCGTAGACACCGCCGTCGCAGCCCATTATGAGGTGCTTGGGGTTGGCGGGATCCTGCCAAAATGCGTGGTTGTCCACGTGCTTGTTCTTCTCGCCGAGGCGCTTGAACGTGGCGCCGCCGTCCTCGGACCACTGGGCGTAGGTGTCCATGCTGTACACCGCATCGGCGTCGTGCTTCGAAGCGATCAACTCCACATAGTAGTTGCCCGAGGTTGCATGGTCGCTGCGCTTGCTGTAGGATGCGCCGCGGTTCATGCTGCGGTAGGTTCCGTGGCCCTCGATCATGAGGTAGTGTACGTCGGGGTTGACCGGCGAAATCGCCAGGCTCAATCGACCCTTGTCGCCGCCGGGAACTCCGTTTTTGACTTCGGACCACGTTTCGCCGCCGTCTTCAGATTTGTACAGTCCAGACTCGGGGCCGCCCGAGACGTACGTGTGCACGTGGCGACGGCGCTGGTGGGCCGTGGCAAAAAGCACGTTGGGGTTGCGCGGGTCAAGGTGTACCTCGTTGAAGCCAGTGTGGTCTGACACGTGCAGCACGCGGCGCCAGGTCTTGCCGCCGTCGGTGGTTTTGTAGATTCCGCGTTCGCCACCGGCACTCCAGAGCGGACCGTACGCCGCTACCCACACGATGTTGCTGTTTTTAGGGTGCACCGCAATCATCCCGATGTGCTCTGAGGCCTTGAGGCCCATGTTGGTCCAGCTTGCGCCGCCGTCGGTGGACTTGTACACCCCGTCGCCGTAGGCTACCGAGCGCTGGTTGTTGTTTTCGCCAGAACCCACCCACACGGTGTGCGGATTGTTCGGGTCAAGTGTGATGCACCCAATCGAGTAGGAGCCTTGGTCGTCAAACAAGGGTTCGAACGTGACGCCGTGGTTCGTGGTCTTCCAGACTCCGCCCGAAGCGGCTGCGACGTACCACTCGTCGGCGTTGGTCGGATGTACGATCAGGTCCGAAACTCGGCCACTCGTGAGGGCGGGTCCGACACTGCGAAAGGTCAGTGCGTCAAGCTTTTGGGCCTGCAAGGCGGCCGGAAGTGCCGCAACCGCGGCGATCCAAAGTACGTGCTTCATTCCCCGAAAATACGCCACGAAGGGCTATAGGGAAGCGGTCTAGAATCGCGCTCGGTACGTCACGGTGCCGCGCTGGTGGTTGGCAATGAGGTCCCAGGACTGTCCATCTCCGGGATTTTGAATGCTTCCCGAGGTGCGAAGGGCATTAAAAGCTAGGTCTACACCCCAATCGCGCTCTTGGTATCCGAGGCCGAGTCCCAGCATTTGGTAGCGGCTGTGGTCGTCAAAAACGGTTCCGGACTCAGACCACTGTATGCCGCCGCGGGCCGTCCACGCTTCGTTAAGTCGGTATTCGCCCCCAATGCGAAACTGCTGGTGGGCCTGTAGTTCGTCCGCCATTTGGCGACCGAGGTCGTAGTAGTTCAGCGGACTGCTGATCAGTGCGTCCACCGAGGAGTGGTAGACCCACACCGCAGATACGGCAGCTTTGGTTCCGAATGTCTGGGCAAGCCCTAGCTGTACGACTGTGGGAAGCTGGTAGCGAAACTCCTGGTCGTCGTAGAGTTCAAACGCGGTGAGGTTGGACTCAGGGTTGTTGGCCTCAGGCGTAACCCTATTGCGGTAGTCCCACTGCGCCAGGGCTGTGGACGCGGGCTGCACCGCCGCGCTAAACCGCAGTCCGTCGGTCAACTGGGCTGCGACGCCAAAGCGAATGTTCCACTGGCCCCAACGGGTGCTGTCGACTACCGTTTTCTGGTAGGCCTTGGTGACGCCATTGGGGTTGAATCCGGATTCGGTCATCGTAAAGCGTTCTTGAGCGCGCCCGTCCCGACGCTCAATCCGCACGCCGAGTGAAAATTTTTCGCTTTTAATGGCGAACGGAACCGACCAGGACGTGCTCGACTGCTCGCGGGCAAAACGCACCTGCCGGTAGGTGGGAACGCCGTCGGCATATGCGGTGTACTGGTTGCCGGTTGTGACCTCGGTTAGGTAGCCCATGTAGGCCACGTAGGCGTCGTACAGGCCACTTGCCAACAGCTGTTCGGGGCTTAGGCCGTTTGATTGCGTCATCCATCCCGCAACAGCTGAGGTCTGCGGGTCTTGGTCTGAAGTAATCCAGAAGTTGGGGAACCACGCATCGCGCTGGTAGGCGAGTCCTACAGAGAGGCGGGCTGTGCTGTTGAGGCGCCAGGCACCAGCCATGTAGGCTTGGCCAAGGCCCAATCCTTGGCTTCTCAGGTCGGTTTTGTCGGCCCGCACGTGGGCGCTGAATTCGGTTCCGCCAAAGGTCGAAGTATTCATGAGGGCAGGGTTCTCGATGCTCGAGGTACCGTCGCCGCCCAGCGCGGCGAGTGCGCCTGCAGATCCGTTGTAGCGGGCTGTGCCAAAGCGGTGTCCGCGCTGCATCCATACCGCACTGAGGGTCGATTGGGCACAAAGTGACAGGCTACCCGCGGTGAGCAGGGCCAGGGTGATTGAGGTTTTCATGGGTCAGGCGTTTAGGGACGGCGAGGGCTACTGCTGGGCGATGGACTGCTGCGCTGTGGTGCGGGGTTGCTCCGTGGAGTCGACGGCTGGCGGAACTCAGGTTGACGCTGGGGTGGCTCTGGTTTTCGGGCTTCAGGCGTGCGGACCTCGGGCTGGCGCTGAACTGGAGCCGGCTTGCGCACTTCGGGCTGGCGCGTTTCAGGTTTGCGCACTTCGGGCTGGCGCACGGCAGGAGGAGTTCCACCCTGGGGCTCTCGGGGGCTCGTGCTCGGACGAATGGGGGCGTCGCCGCGGGTCGGAGTATCGTCACTGATGGTTCCCGGGCGGTTGCTGCCGCTCGGCCGCGGTGGCGTTGCCTCTAGTCCGCGTTCTGCTTCGACGACCTTGGGACGGTCTTGGTCGACGCTTCCTCCTCCCGGAGTGTTCGTCACCACTGGGCGTCGGTAGGGTGTACTGCCAGAATTGATTTGCTGTCGACGGATGTCGCTGTCGGGGGTGGGATCCACGGTTCCGGAACCGCCACCGGGTTGAGTCCAGCCGCCGCCAGGTCGGTTCCAGCGGTCGTAGCGGTTGTTCCATCGATTGGGGCCTCCGAACCCGTAGTACGGATTCCATCCCCAGGGGTCGTTCCAGCCGTAGCCTCCGTACCAGGGGTCGTTCCAACCGAATCCCCCGTACCAGGGGTCGTTCCAGCCGTAACCGCCGTACCACGGGTCGTTCCAGCCATAGCCGCCGTACCAGGGGTCGTTCCATCCTGAGTAACCCCAATTCCATCGATTCGGGCGATTCCAGCTGTTCCAGCGGTTGGGCATGTTCCAGCCTCCGTAAAAGGCGAAGGGATCGTGCCGCATCCAGGGCTGGCTCCACTGGTAGTAGTAGGTTGGGTAGTACTCGTAGCGAACAATCGTACGCGTTCTGGTCACGCGCTCGGGACGGTCGTCTTGAGCACCCTCGGCAGCTTGGTCGTCGGCACCTTCTTGGTAGCCTTGCTGGTATCCGGATTCGTAGCCATCCCGGTAGGCTTGAGAATTCGTCCAAGAGTACGACCCATCGAAGTCGCGGTAGGCGGTCTGGCTGGTTCCGCACGAAGAGACGAAAAAGCCAAGAGGGGCGAGGAGTAGGAGGTAGCGCATAGACCGTACTTTTGGGGTTTACTACAGAACAGAACCCAAATTGCATACCAAAGTATGGCTAAGAACCTCACCCCCCGCGCCACGGATTACTCAAAATGGTACAACGAGCTGGTAATTCAGGCGGACTTGGCCGAAAACTCCGGCGTTCGCGGGTGTATGGTCATCAAGCCGCACGGCTACGCCATTTGGGAGGGAATGCAGGCTGAGTTGGACCGTCGCTTCAAAGAGACGGGCCATGTCAACGCGTACTTTCCGCTGTTTATTCCAAAAAGTTACTTCAGCAAAGAAGCGGCGCACGTCGACGGGTTTGCCAAGGAATGCGCCGTGGTAACGCACTACCGACTCAAAACGGCTCCCGACGGCAAGGGTGTCGTGGTGGACGAGGACGCGAAGCTCGAAGAGGAGTTGATCGTGCGGCCCACGTCTGAGACGATTATTTGGGACACCTACCGCGGATGGGTTCAGAGCTACCGGGACTTGCCGATTTTGGTGAATCAGTGGGCGAATGTGGTCCGTTGGGAGATGCGCACCCGTCTGTTTTTGCGCACCGCAGAATTTTTGTGGCAGGAGGGCCACACGGCCCATGCGACCCGCGAGGAAGCGATTGCAGAGGCCGAGCAAATGCTCGAAGTGTATGCCGAGTTTGCAGAGAATGTGCTGGCAATTCCGGTGGTTCGCGGCGTAAAGACGGCGAACGAGCGATTTGCGGGGGCACTCGAGACCTACTGCATTGAAGCGTTGATGCAGGACGGCAAGGCGCTCCAGGCCGGAACATCCCACTTTTTGGGGCAGAATTTTGCCAAGGCTTTTGATGTAAAGTTTCAGGACCGCGACGGCGAAGTGAAGCACGTATGGGCTACGTCGTGGGGAGTTTCAACTCGCCTGATGGGGGCGTTGGTAATGACGCATTCTGACGATAATGGCCTAGTGCTGCCGCCAAAGTTGGCTCCGATTCAGGTGGTCATTGTTCCGATTTACCGCGGAGAAGAAGAGCTGGACGCTGTGTCAGTCGTGGCAAAGCAGTTGGTGGCGGATTTGCGCGCCCAAGGGGTCCGCGTGAAGTACGACGACCGCGACACCTACAAGCCCGGATGGAAGTTTAACGAGTACGAGCTCAAAGGGGTTCCGCTGCGTGTAGCCATTGGCCCGCGCGACCTTGCCAATGGGGTGGTGGAACTTGCGCGCCGCGATATGCTGACCAAAGAGACGGTGCCCGTGGAGGGCTTAGCAGCCTCTGTTCCAAGTCGTTTGGTCGAGATCCAGCAGGCGCTGTTCGACCGCGCACTCGCACACCGCGAGGCCAACATGCACAGCGTGAATTCATGGGCTGAGTTTGAGTCAGCGCTCGACGCCGGCGGTTTCGTCGCTGCGCACTGGGATGGCACGCCCGAGACCGAGGAGCGCATCAAAGAGCTCACTAAGGCTACGATTCGCTGCATTCCGTTAAATAATGTGCTTGAGGACGGTGCCTGCGTCCTCACCGGCGCCCCGTCCAAGCAGCGGGTTTTATTTGCTCGAGCCTACTAGTATGAAGCCTGATGCCAACCCTGAATTAATCCTGCAGACGCTGGCTACCAAGTCCAGCAACAAGCAGTTGGTCCACCGCCGCGTGCTTGCGGCATTTGCGGAACTGCGCATTGTAGTGCAATCTGTCGCGGTCGACTTCAATAGCAAAATGGTCGGAATCGATCGTTCTGTCGTGGTTGAGTTTGTCGATCGGGGCGAATTTGAATTTGAGTTGCGGTTCTCGGGTGATTCGCTGGTTTTTCAAGTGCACACGAACGCGTTTTTGCTTCCGGACGGGCACTCGGTACTGGACTCGGATTACGTAAAGGGGAATTCAAACCGTGCCTACTTTGGGTTGATTCACGTCTATAATTTTCTTTCTGACTCGTTTCGGATGCGTCGATTGAACGATGTGGGCACCTTGATGAGCAGATTTTTTATCAACGGTGAGGGCCACCATTTTGCGGAGGGCGTCGGCCCGTTGAAC
>JBDLUG010000044.1:0-10410 GCA_039805405.1 Bacteroidota bacterium | reverse complement strand
CGAAGAGTTTACCTACCTCAAAGTCTAAACGCTGCGTGCTGGTTGGTGCGCGCAGTGAACGTTTAATCTGAGTCTTTTTCGCGGTTTTTAGCCCGGGCCATCGATGCGTTGAGCTCAAATCCGATGATGAGTCCGATGGCGTTGACGTAAATCCAGAGTTGGATGATCATGAGGGTTCCGATCGAGCCGTAGAGTTGGTTGTAGCGGCTGAAGTCCGTCACGTAGATTCCAAAAAGGTACGAGGTTAGCCAGACGAGCACGGTGGCGAGCAAGGCTCCGGGCGAGATGAAGCGCCACGGGGCAGCGCGCATCGGGCCGTAGTAAAACAGCAGCGAGATGGCAAAGAGCACGAGTCCGAGGAGCACCACCCATCGGGCCAAGGCGGTTAGCCAGAGTCCGTTGTCGCCAGGTACCAATGTCGGAATCCATACTTCGCCGAGCGCCAGCACGGCGATTCCGCCAATAAGGAGCAGGGCCAAGGCCAAAGTGAGCCAAAAAGCAGCGAGGTACTGGGACCAGAATCCGCGCACGTTCAGCCGGTGGACGGTTTGGCCGAAATTGCCGATGAGGGCTAGGGTTCCGTTGGTAGCAAAGAACAGGGCAGCTGCCACCGTAATACCGAGCAGGTCGCCGCGCTTGATGGTCAGAATGTCGGTAATCGTGGAGTAGGCGGCGTCAAAGCTGTTGGGCGGAAGGACGTCGCGAAGCAGGCGAAAGAGTTCGTGCTGAAATCCGTCCACCGGAATAAACGGGATGAGGGTAAAGACGAATATGACCCCCGGAAAGAGCGCGAGAAAGAAGCTAAAGCTGATGCTCGCCGCGCGGCTGGTGACGGCGCCTTCATAGATGCCCTTCCAGAAAAAGATGGCGACGTCGTACAGGCTGAGCCCGTCAAAGAGCGGGAGCGTGACGTTTTGGGCGCTGCGGCGCAGTAGCGCGAGCAAACGGTTCACAGCAGGCGGGCTTTAAAGTTGAGGTCTACGGCGGGGGCGGAATGGGTGAGGGCTCCCACCGAGATGAAGGTCACGCCGGTTTCGGCGTAGGCGCGCAGGGTTTCGCGGGTGATTCCGCCGCTGGCTTCGGTTTCTTTGCGGCCGGCAATGCGCTCCACGGCAGTGCGGCACTGGGCCGGCGTGAAGTTGTCGAGCATGATGCGCGTGATGGCTTCGAGGCCAAGGGCCTCTTCGACGTCGGCCAAGCTGCGGCATTCGACTTCGATGGCGAGGTCGAGCCCTCGGTCGGCCAGGTAGCGTTCTGTGCGGCGCACGGCTTGCGTGATTCCGCCCGCGAGGTCGATGTGGTTGTCTTTGAGCATCACCATGTCGTACAGCCCGATCCGGTGGTTGCTGCCTCCGCCGACGTGCACGGCCCATTTTTCGAGGGCGCGCCATCCCGGAGTCGTTTTGCGCGTATCAAGCAGCTTGCAGGGCAGGTCGGCAATGAGCGCTCGGTAGCTATGGGTGAGTGTGGCGACCCCACTGAGGCGCTGCACATAGTTCAGCAGCGTGCGTTCGGCGCGAAGTAGGGAGGGAAGCGGGCCTACGACGTGGGCCACGGCGGTTCCGGGTTCGAGGTGTTCGCCGTCGCGGTGCGCCCATTCAATGCTGAGGCGAGGGTCGACCGCGTGCAGCACCTGTTCAGCCACTTCGCACCCAGCAAATACCAGTGGTTCTTTGGCGCGGAGCGTGGCTATTCCTTGATAATCAGGATCGAGACTGGCCGCTGAAGAGTGGTCGCCGGACGCAGGGCCACGGCCCAAATCCTCGTCAAGGCTGCGCTGAATGTGGGCAGCCAGTTCGGGTTCGGTCAGGTAATCGCGGATCAGCTTCATCTTTGCATCGTCCTCGCGCTTCGGGTGCGCGGGGCGGAACCCAAACTTACGCCAGCCGTGGAGATCATTCTTTTAGTCGTCGGGCCCACCCAAGTGGACTACGCCAAGGCGGGATTAGCTGACTTTGCGCAGCGCATTAATCACTACGCCAAATTCAGAACGGAATCGGTACGCGACCGCGCCGCCCAGCACGCGTTTTTAAAGCCCGGTGATCTTTTGGTCCTTCTTGACGAGCGGGGGCAGCACCTCAAGTCTGTCGAGCTCGCGCAGCGGCTCCAAAAGTGGATGAATTCAGGCCCAAAGCGCATCCTGTTTGCGGTAGGTGACGCCTACGGATTCAGTGCGGAATTCCGCGCCCAAGCTCAGTACGAGCTGGCGTTGAGCAAGATGACGTTTCCGCACGACCTGGTGCGCGTACTTTTTGCCGAACAGCTCTACCGCGCCCTCAGCATTTTGCGCAACGAGCCCTACCATCACGAGGGTTGAATTCGTAGGTTTGCCCCGTGCAGTCGGTCGTCACTAAACTCATCGCCCAGTGGGACAAGGGGCAGTTCGCCCCCGTCTACGTCGTGGCCGGCGAGGAACCCTTTTTTGCACATTTCCTGACCGACGCCCTGCTCGAGCGGGCGCTTCCTGAGGCAGACCGAGCCTTCAATCAGTCGGTGCTCTATGGACGCGACGTCGATGCCCGTTCGGTAGAATCCGAGGCCAAGCGCTTCCCGATGATGGCCGAGCGTACGGTGGTGGTGGTGCGCGAAGCCCAAGACCTGCGCAACCTCGAGGACCTCGCGGCCTACGTCAAGAACCCGCAGCCCCAGACCGTGCTGCTTCTCAGCTTAACGGGCAAGGCCTTAGACAAGCGCAAGGCCCTCTACAAAACCCTCAAACCCGGCGAAACCTATTTTCAATTCGACCGCATCCCCGAATACCAAATCTCAGGAACCGTCGCCGAACTCGCCCGCCAGCGTGGGCTAAAAATTAGCGAAAAAGCCGCCTCGGTGCTCGTCGAAAGCCTGGGAGTGGACCTCTCGGCCATCGACCAAGAGCTCGGCAAGTACGCCGTGGTGCTCGGTGAGGGCGGCGAAGTCACCGCCGCAACGGTCGAGAAGTACACGGGGTCAAGCCGCGAGTACAACCAGTTCGAACTCTTAAGGGCCCTTGTCGCCCACAACCCCGAGCGCAGCTACATGATCGCCCGAAGCATGATGAAGCACAGCCGTTCGAGCCCGCTCATTTTGGTCGTTGCCACCCTTTACGGAACCTTTTTCAAAGCCCTGATCTACCAGGGCATGGGCACCCATCCCAACCCCAAAACGGCATCCGCCCAACTCGGTGTCTCAGAATTTGCACTCAGAGACATCGCCAAAGCGGCCCAAAACTACTCGGGAGGGCACTTGGCACGCATCGTGGGTTATCTTCGCGAAGCTGATCGCCAAGCTAAAGGCATGGCGTCGCCCAACCTACGTGATTCCGACATCCTCGATGAGCTTCTGTTCAAAATCCTTTACTAAGGCGCTTACTGCGCTCGTACTTACTTTGGCCAGCCTTGGCCTTGCTGCTCAAACCGGTGGTCTTCGCGGACTCGTGGTTGATCAGGCCGACCAGTCTCCGCTCAATTTGGCCAAGGTTTCCCTTACCGTTGCAGGTAAGGCGCAGGAATCCTACACCAACAACGACGGTTTTTATCAGGTGAACGCAATCCCTGTCGGAACCTACAAAGTCACCTTCAGCCGCGCCGGATACGCGCCGCAAACCATTGAAGTCAAGGTTTCTGCAGAAAAGAACACCTTTACTCGAATCACCATGAAGGAATCGGTGATCGAGCTCGAAGACGTAGTTATTGACGCCCGCAAGCAAGAGAAGCAGACCAAGGTTTCGACCGCGGTCGTGCAGCTCAACCCCAAGTCCATCGGCACCTTCTCAATCGGAGGTGAGCCCGACCTGGTTCGCGCCCTGCAGGTGATGCCGGGTGTCATCACCACGGGTGACCAGGGTGGCCAGCTCTACATTCGCGGAGGCGCCCCCATTCAAAACCTCGTCAAACTCGACGGGATGATTTTGTACAACCCCTTTCACAGCATCGGATTCTTTTCAGTGTTTGAAACCGACATCCTGCAGTCTGCAGACGTCTACACGGCGGGCTTCGGAGCCGAGTACGGCGGCCGCACCTCGTCGGTCATGGACATTCGCACCCGCACCGGGCGCCGCGACCGCATTTCGGGCAAGGTTAGTGCTTCAACCTACCTTGCCAAGGCGCTCCTTGAGGTTCCGATCGGCCGCAAAAAGAACGGAATCGCCCCCAGCTCACTTCTGGTTTCGTTCAAAGAATCACTGCTGGACCAAGCGGCGCCGATCTTTTACCCCTACGTCGCCACCGAGTACGACGGCCTTCCATTTGAATTCCGCGACATCTTTAGCAAGTACACGGTGGAATCCAACGGCGGCAACAAGCTGAACATTTTTGGATTCAACTTCAGCGATGCTGTTCGCTTCGCCGGGGGCAAGTCGATCGCGTGGAATTCCGTGGGCTACGGAACCGACTTCACCGTGGTTCCCGCGTCGTCCAACACGATTTTGCAGGGCCACCTCGCTCAGAGTTCGTACACCATCACCTCCACTGAGATCGAGAACCGTCCGCGCTTCTCAACCATCAACGGATTCAATGGCGGATTGGATTTCACCTACCTGCTGCGCAAGGCGGACGAGCTCAAGTACGGCCTTGAATTCATCGGATACTACACTGACTACCAGTTCACCAACACGGTGGGTCGCAGCCTTCAGCAAGAGGACAACACCACTGAGCTTGGAATCTACTTTGACTACAAGCGCCAGCAGGGCCGCTGGCTGATTCAGCCAGGCCTTCGCCTGCACAACTACTCTACAATGGGTGTACTGCGCGTGGAGCCGCGTTTTGGATTCAAGTACAATGCGTCTGAAAACGTGCGCATCAAAGGTTCTGCGGGCCGTTACTCGCAGAACTTGATTGCCGCCAACAGCGACCGCGACGTTGTCAACCTCTTCTACGGATTCTTGAGCGGAGGCGGAATCGACCTGCCCAGCAATATTGGCGACGAAGAGGTTCAGGGCACGCTTCAAACTGCCGACCACGCGGTGTTTGGCGTGGAATTCAACCCGGCTCCGCGCTGGAACGTCGAGCTTGAGGCCTACGTCAAGAATTTTGGAATGATCACCAACGTCAACCGCTTCAAGCTGTACGACGACATTCCGCAGTATGCCAACCAGCCCGAGCGACTGCGCAAGGACTTCATGGTAGAACGCGGTTTGGCGCGCGGAATCGACGCCCTGGTGACTTACGAAGACAAGAAGTGGTACCTCTGGGCGGTGTACTCACTGGGCCGCAGTACCCGCTTCGACGGCGAGCAAACCTATGCTCCGTTTTTTGACCGCCGCCACAACACCAACTTTGTGGTTGCCCGCAAATTCGCCAAGCAGCTCGAGGTCAACCTTCGCTGGAACTACGGTAGCGGATTCCCCTTTACTCCGATTCGCGGCTACTTCGAGCAGCTTCCGTTCACCAACCCCGACGGCAGCCCCTACATCGACTTTCCGTACCCCACCGAGAACGGCCAGATGGGCATTTTGTACGGCGACCTCAACAGCAAGCGCTTGCCCGACTACCACCGCCTTGATTTGACCGCCAAAAAGGCCTGGGACATCAAAGAACACCAGCGCCTTGAGGCCTCTTTGGCCATTACCAACGTCTACAACCGCCGTAATATATTCTACTACGACACCCCTAAGGCGCAGCGGGTCAACCAGCTGCCAATTATGCCGACGTTGTTGCTGAGCTACGCCTTCTAATGCCCTAACTTTGCGCGAACCTCGCAGCGCATGGCAAATCAGGCAAAATACATATTCGTCACCGGTGGCGTCACCTCTTCATTGGGCAAGGGCATTGTGGCTTCTTCGCTCGCCAAACTTCTTCAGGCCCGTGGTTTTTCGGTAACCATTCAGAAGTTTGACCCCTACCTCAACATTGATCCGGGTACCCTGAACCCCTACGAGCACGGCGAGTGCTACGTCACCAATGACGGAGCCGAAACCGACCTCGACCTCGGCCACTACGAGCGCTACCTCAATCGCCCCACGTCCCAGGCAAACAATGTGACGACTGGGCGCATCTACCAGCACGTGATTGACAAGGAGCGCCGTGGCGACTACTTGGGTAAGACGGTGCAAATTATTCCGCACATCACCGACGAAATCAAGCGCCGCATGCTCTTGTTGGGCGAAGACGGCCGCTACGAAATTGTGATTACTGAAATCGGCGGAACCGTAGGCGACATCGAAGCCCTTCCGTTCATCGAAGCGGTCCGTCAGCTTCGCTGGGAGCTTGGATCGCGCTGCGTCAGCGTCCACCTCACATTGGTTCCGTACCTGCGGGCTACCGGCGAACTCAAAACCAAGCCCACACAGCACTCTGTAAAAATGCTGCAGGAGTCGGGTGTTCAGCCTGACATTCTCGTGTGCCGCGCCGAGCACAGCCTCGGTGAGGACGTGCGCCGCAAGCTCGCGCTGTTCTGCAACGTAACCCCTGACGCGGTCATCGAATCCCTTGATGCGCAGACCATTTACGAGGTTCCGATGCTGCTCCGCGACCAGGCCATGGATCAGGTCGTACTGCGCAAGCTCGGCCTTTCTGCCGAGGGCAAGCCTGAACTCAAGAAGTGGGAGTCGTTTGTGACCAACCTGCTCAATCCCGAGCGCGAAGTGCGCATTGGCCTCATCGGTAAGTACGTCGAACTCAAGGACTCGTACAAATCCATTAGCGAAGCCCTGATTCATGCCGGCACTGAGCACCGCGCCAAAGTCCAAATCGAGTGGATTCACTCCGAGGAACTGACCCCAGAAAATGCGGCCAGCCACCTCGAAGGACTGCACGGAGTGCTCGTGGCCCCAGGTTTCGGCGCGCGCGGCTTTGAAGGCAAAATCGAGGCGGTGCGCATTGCCCGCGAGCACGGAATTCCCTTCTTGGGAATCTGCTTTGGCATGCAGGCCTCGGTAATCGAGTACGCCCGCAACGTTTTGGGTCTCAAGGGCGCCAACTCGAGCGAGGTGGATCCTGAAACGCCGTTCGCCGTCATCGACCTCATGGCGGGCCAAAAGGACGTCACCGACAAGGGCGGAACCATGCGCCTCGGCGCCTGCGACTGCGCCCTAGAGCCCGGCAGCAAACTTGCCGAGCTTTACGGCAGCGAACTCATTTCAGAGCGCCACCGCCACCGCTACGAGTTCAACAATGCCTTTCGTTCACAGCTGACCGAAGCCGGCCTTAAGCCGGTGGGCGTCAATCCTCAAAACGACCTCGTCGAGATCGTAACCATCCCTTCGCACCCCTGGTTTGTAGGGGTACAGTTTCACCCGGAGTACCGCTCCACCGTCGAAGCGCCGCACCCGCTGTTTACCTCGTTCGTCGAGGCTGCGCTTCAGCACGCACACGCCTAAGTCATGGAACAACGCCCTTTTCTGGACCGCAACCAACTCATCGGCTTTGCCTTAATTGGCGCCATTTTACTCGGAACTTCGTACTGGGCCAGCACGATGGAGCCCGAAACGGCCCCTGAGGTTGCCGAAACGTCCAGCGAAACGCTGCCCAAGTCAACGTTAGCTGCGGTTCCTGATACTGCCAAATCCGCGACAGATACGTTGGCACCTGCTCAAGAGTTCCGCCTTGAAAACGAACAAGTTGCATATGTATTTTTGGGTGACCAGCTTCAGTACGCCGAGCTCAAGGAATACAAAGATTGGCAGGGAAAGCCCTTGCGACTGATCGACGGAAACCAGCGTATGGAAGGCGTGCCTTCTCAAGCGGTGTCAAGCCAGCTCCAAGGTCAGAAACTTGTAGTAACCGGCTCTGCTGGAGCAGTTTGGACCTATGAGCTCCCCACAGAAGGCTATGGACTTCGCTGGACACTGAATGCGCCGAGCTCCGGGGACCTTACCCTGACCTGGATTCAGGACGGAATCCGCCACGAGAAGAGCCAAAAGAACGAGGTTACCAATACCAGCACGTACTACTTTGAGAATGTGGACCAAGACCGAAGCAGCCTGAGCGACGGAAGCAGCGACGAAGAATCGGCTGAGAATTTGGGATGGGTCGCCCACAAGCAGCAGTACTTCAGCAGCATCCTTCAGGCAGACCAAGGATTTACCAAAGCTGACATGCAGACTTTGGTAGCTACCGACACTGCGCACACCATGAGTTTTATTTCGAAACTCACGCTTCCGAGTGAGAACGGAAGCGTTTCGGCCCAAGGAATTTGGTACCACGGACCCAACCACTATGCTACACTCAAGTCATTCGAAAAGGATTTTGATTTGGTGATTCCGTTTGGCTGGGGCATCTTCGGTTGGATTGGCAAGTACGTCGTGTCGCCACTGTTCAACTTCTTTGACGGATACGGCCTGAACTACGGCATCATCATTCTGTTGATGGCGGCGCTCATCAAGCTAGTCCTGTCTCCGCTCACGTTCACGAGCTACAAGAGCATGGCCAAAATGCGCGTGCTCAAGCCCGAAATGGACGAGCTGAACGAGAAGTTCAAAGACGCCGACCCCGCCAAAAAGCAGCAAGAGACCATGGCCCTGTACCAGAAGGCAGGCGTCAACCCCTTGGGCGGATGCATTCCGCAGCTCTTGTCGCTGCCCATCCTGATTGCCATGTTCCGCTTCTTTCCGGTGTCCATTGAGCTGCGCCAGCAGGGATTCCTGTGGGCCGACGACCTGTCGAGCTACGACAGCATTCTGAGCCTTCCCTTTGAGATTCCCTTCTACGGAGCCCACGTGTCGCTCTTCACCCTTTTGATGGCGATTTCGACCTTCTTGTACACCAAGTTCAACAACTCCATGACGCCCACCTCGGGCAACAGCATGATGCAGCAGCAGATGATGATCATCCAGTACCTGATGCCCTTTATGCTGCTCGTGTGGTTCAACAACTACTCGTCGGGCCTGTCCTACTACTACTTCATCTCAAACGTCCTAACCTTTGGCCAGCAGTGGATCATCAAAGAGTTTGTCATCGACGAAAAAAGCATTCGTGCCAAGATCGACGAAACCAAGGCTAAGGGCGGATCTCAATCTCGCTTTGCCAAGAAGATGAACGCAATGCTCGAGGCAAACCAAGAATCGGGCAACCGCCGCGCGCGCCGCAGCAAATAGCCGTGTTAGCGAGGTTGGCGAGCCTAGCTCGTTGGCTCTTTAGCTCGTTTGTAGCTAGTTGCTAGTCGCCGCGGTTCACTCTGTTGCGAGTACCTAGTTTCTTGTTGCCGCGTAGTGGCGCTTGTTGCGAAGGTGCACTTACGTTAGCGCCGCAGGCGCAAAGCCAGTCTGGCCCCGAAGGGTGCAAAGTGTTGAAGGCACGGAGCCAACTGGCCCGATCGCCGCAGGCGCGAGGGTCAATGCCTCACTTGTGCTGTTCGGTTATAACCGGATTTTACTTTTTTTCATCACGCCAAGAACACGGAATCCCATCAGGGCGCGAGCCCAATGAATCAATCACGCCGCGGTAAATCACCCCACAAAAAAAAGCCGGCACAGGGCCGGCTTCAATGTCAGTGGACTTGAATTACTTCTTGTCGATGAAACCATTGGTAAAGAGTACGCCAAGCTCTCCGTCGGTGCGGGGCTCCCAAAGAAGGGTGGCTACTTCAATCTTCACATTGGGCATCAAGGCCTTCACCGCCTGCATTTGTACGTTACCTTGAACCGGAATCTTAATTACGATCGGAGTGTACTTCGAACCGAAGATGTCGCCCTCAAAGAAGTCGTCACCCAGAGGGTTGATGCTGTCAAGTTCTACACCGTAGGGATTTTGGGTCAGACCCGCTACCATCGGAATGTGGTCGTGCTGGTATACATCGTCGCCAATTTTACCTGAAAGTGGATCAACTTGTGAGGTCCAACGGGTTGGGGTAGTACCAGACCCAGTGGTCACGACAGGTACTGAAGAAACTTGGTTGAGGTTGACGGGGATTCCGCCCGCGCTGTACTCTTTGGCGTCGATGTTGGTCACCATCAAGTACGACTGAACGTAGTATTTGGCGTCCTTGGCATTCTTGAAGAACTGAACCTTTGGGTACACATAGATGGTGTCGCCGGTCGCGTTGTACTGCCAGGCATGAGTTACGCCGACTTTGGGCTCGTTCAAAAGGGCTCCGGCAATAGGACCAAGGATGTCTTGGCCGGCATCGGAATTTTGAACGTAGAAGTTGGGCACGCCCGTGGTCGGGAACGCAGTGTTGATCGCAGTTTGAACGCTCGTTTCAAAGGGGTCTCCGGTATGCGAAGCAAACGGAATAATCATGGATTCGCCTGAAACGGAGTCAAAATACGTGTTTTGAGCAATCAGCATTAACTCAGCTCCGTTGGGGCAGTACTGGCACCACGTTCCGGTGGTTTCGATTACAAGAACCTTTTGGTCGGGATTTACCGTAAGTGAATCCGTGATGTAGACCTCGGGAAGGGGTTCGGGTTCAGGCTTGCGGCACGAGGCCAGGGCGACTGCAGCGAGGCTGAGGTAGGCGAGTTGTTTCATAAAAGTTATGGGTTTATTCCCA
>JBDLUG010000043.1:0-10453 GCA_039805405.1 Bacteroidota bacterium | reverse complement strand
TAGCGTGCGCGCTTCGCCGACATCGAAAGCTCGCTGTAGCTCGAGGTTCCGATGGCGGATTTCTCGGCTTTGCTGAGGATTTCGGTCGGATTTTGGGCAGTGACCGAGGTCAGCGGCAGAAGGGCGACGAGCCCCAAGAGCAGAAAGCGTTTCATAGGTACTTAGCCAACACGGCGGCTTTGATTTCGTTCACGGGCGCGTACTGCGGATTAATGGCGATGCGCAGCTGAAGTCCGTCGAGAAGCAGGGCGAGCTGCTGGGCTTCAAGTTGGGGGTCGGCTACGCCCATTTGGGCAAAAAGCTTCGCTAGGTATGCCTGAATGCCCAGCATTTTTTGGGTCATGAGTTGGTGAAAGGTCTCGGTTCCGCCCATGTGAATAGCGAGCGGAACCAGGAGCTTGACGAGCGGCTGTGCCTGCTGCAAGTGATGGAATACCTGATCAATAATGACACGAAAGGATTCAGATGGAGTGGTGGCGACAGCCATCGCGGTCTGCGGCGCAAGGTGCTGCTGGAGGGCGTCGACCAGGGCGTCGAGAAGCCTCGCTTTGTCAGCAAAATGATGAAAGAGCAGGCCCTTTGACACCCCGGCTGCGGTGGCGATTTGCTGCATGCTGGTTCCGTGGAAGCCCTGCGTACTAAATAGGTCGAGCGCCGCGCCAAGGATGCGGTCTGACTTGCTGCTCAAGGGGGCAAAGAAGGGATTCATTATAACGAATGATAGTACTGACTGACCAGTCGGTCAAAGATAAGTGGTGAACCGTCTTCCCTCCAAATGGTTGTAATTTTGCACTGTGGTTGTGTGTGCCCGCACACAAATGCCACTGAACTTAATAAGAGCACGCTTATGTACCCCGAAGATCTCATTGCGCCGATGCGCGCCGAACTTACCCAAGCTGGATTTGACGAACTCCGCGACGCCGAAGCGATGAAGGCAGCGATTCACGGTGAGGGCACTACACTCGTCGTCATTAATTCGGTCTGTGGATGCGCCGCTGGCTCGTGCCGCCCCGGTGTCCGCATGGCGTTGGCCAGCCCCGGAACCAAGCCTACTCGCGCCGTAACCGCGTTTGCGGGCAACGACAAGGCGGCCGTCGACATGGCGCGCGGTCTGATGCTTCCGTTTCCGCCGTCGTCGCCTTCAGTAGCCTTATTCAAGGACGGAGAGCTTGTGCACATGGTTGAGCGCCACCACATCGAGGGCCGTACCGCCGAGGCGCTAGCGACAAACTTGACTGCGGCATTCGACGAATACTGCGCCTAGTCCGCAGCTTTAAATAGAGTGAAAGCCCGGCGTGTCCGGGCTTTTTTTATGGCCATGGGTACACGGTGTACTTGGTACACTATATAGGTTTGTTTTGTACATTGCGGCAACCTAACGTTAACACAGATGATGAAAACGCGTTCGATTTGGATGGTGCTTGCGCTCGCACTCAGTGCCGCACCAGCCTGGGCCCAGGGCCTGATTACGGGGTCGGTAAAGGGCGCAGACGGCAGCCCGCTTCCCTCGGCAGTTGTTAAAGAATCGGGGTCCGGAGCCACTACCGTGGCCGACGGAAACGGCCAGTACCGCCTGCAGGTTGCCTCAAAAAGTGCGAGCGTGACGGCAAGCCTCATGGGCTACGTCAGCCAGACCAAAACAGTACAAGTGGCAGGCAATGCGACAGTGAACTTTGTGCTCGCCGAATCTGAAGAGCAGCTCGACGAAGTCGTGATTGTGGGCTACGGTACGTCAAACGTCAAGGACCTCACCGGTTCGCTCGTGAGCGTCAAGTCGAAGTCCTTTCAGAAGGGCGCTTTTGCCAGCCCGACCCAGCTGATTGTGGGCAAAACCCCTGGGGTGCGGATTACCGCGGGCTCTGGCCGTCCGGGTGAAGGCGCGCGCATTCGCATTCGCGGCGGATCCTCGATCAACGCCAGCAACGATCCGCTTATTGTCATTGACGGCCTGCCTTCAGAGGGCATGGGATTAATCAACCCCAACGACATCGAAAGCTTCACCGTGCTCAAGGATGCTTCGGCCACCGCCATTTACGGTTCACGCGCTGCCAACGGAGTTATTTTGATCACGACAAAGAAGGGTGCCAAAGACACTCCTTTGAAGGTGGAGCTTAGTGCAGTGACTTCACTTCGCACGACCCGCAACCGCATGGAGGTGCTGACCACCGAAGAGTTCGTCGACGCGATTAACACCTTCGGAACCAACGCGCAGCGCAAGCGCCTAGCTGCTGCGCAGGGCTACTACCAAGTTGGGGGTTCGGGCAACGTATTGATTGCGACGGATTCTGCGGCTACCGTGACCAACTGGCAAGATGAAATCTACCAGCGGGGCATGGCCAACGACATCAACGTGGCGCTGAGCGGAGGCGTAAAAAATCTACCGTACCGCCTGGGTATCGGGTACTACACCGAGTCAGGTGTGCTTCGTACCTCGAACCTCGAGCGCTTTAGCTTGACCTTGAATGCGTCACCTAAAATCACCCGCAACCTGACCGCCAACCTCAGTGCAAAGGCCTACCGTGCGAGCAATGTTTTTGCCAACCAAGGCGCGATTGGTTCTGCCGTTTGGTACGATCCGACCCGTCCAGTGCAATCGGGCGATACCTCGGCGTACGGCGGATACCACGAGTGGCTGCTTTCGACCGGAGACCTCAGCAACCTTTCTCCGCGCAACCCCGTGGGCTTGCTCAATTTGCGCCAGGACATTGGCACCAACGATCGCTTAATCGCCAACGTGCTGTTTGACTACAAGCCGTTCAGCGAGACCGACCTGCACATGTACCTCAACGTGGGTGGTGACTTCGGACAGAACCAAGGAACCGTGGTGGTCCCCGACTATGCTGCGATGAGCTTCGTGAACGGAGGAGAGAACAACCGCTACTACAACTTTCGCACGAACCAACTGCTAGAGGCCTACGCCAACTACAAAAAGGACCTCGCTGGGGGCAAAGTGAAGACGGATTGGACGGGTGGTTACTCGTTCCAGAAGTGGCGCTCGTATGCAGAGAACCTGCCCAGCCTGCGTTTTAACGGCGATACCCTTTCACCAGCCAACCCCTTCCCATTTGACATTGACAACGCGCTGATGTCGTTCTACGGACGCAGCAACGTCAATATTTTGGGTAAGTACTTGATCACGGCGACATTGCGTTCAGACGGCTCAAGCCGCTTCTCGCCAGAGAGCCGTTGGGGCCTATTCCCGTCGGTTGCCGTGGGCTGGAACATGCTCGAAGAGAAGATGTTCTCGTCGCTCAAGGGCAAGATTTCGTCGATGAAGTTCCGCGCGAGCATCGGTGTTACCGGGCAGCAGGACATTTTTAACGACTACGGCTACATCGCGAACTACGCCTACGGAACCGGCACCGCCCAGTACCAGTTCGGCAGCAACTTCGTCGACGTTCTGCGTCCTGATGCCTACGACTACTTCTTGGAGTGGGAGAAGACGCGCACGACCAACGTTGGTTTAGACTTCGGAATTTGGAAGAACCGCGTCAATGCAAGTGTCGACGTCTACGAGAAGTTCACCTACGACCTTTTGGGAGTGATTCCGGTCGCCGCAGGCACCAACTTTTCAAACCTCGTGCTGACCAACGTTGGCTCGATGTCGAACCGAGGTTTGGAGGCCAACCTCAACATCGTAGCCGTGGACAACGACAACGCGAGCCTCGAGTTTGGCATCAACGGAGCCATCAACCGCAACCAGATCACCAAGCTGACGCGTGACGCCGACTCGACCTCTAAGGGCATTCGCATTGGCGGAATCTCAGGTGGCGTGGGCAACACCATTCAGATCCACCAAGTGGGTCACCCGATGTTCTCGTTTTACACCTACGAGCACCGCTACGACGTGAACGGAGTGATCATTGAGCGCAACGGCAAGCTTGATCGCTTTGACCCAAGTGCAGACGAGAACGGCAACGGCCGCATCGACGACATTGAGGCCTTCGTGGACCAGAACGGCGACGGAATCATCAATTCTGACGACCTCGTCATCATGGATGCCCAGCCCGAGCCGGTGCACACGCTTGGCTTTACGACTACTTGGCGCTACAAAAAGTGGAGCGGCGGCATGACGTGGCGCGGCGAATTTGGCCAGTACATGTACAACAACAACAACTCACTGCACGGAAACTTCTTCTCGGTCGGTGGTTCGTTTCCGCACCTCAACAACATGTCGCGCGACTTCTTGAATACGAACTTCATGTTCAATACGAGCGAGCAGTTGATGTCGAACTACTTTATCGAGCGCGCCGACTACGTGCGTCTGGACAACTTCTACGTGGCCTACGACTTGGGCAACCTGTACAAAGACAAGTACCCCGCCACGGTGAATTTTTCAGTTCAAAATGCGCTGGTATTCACGAACTACTCGGGTCTTGATCCAGAGCTCGCGGGCGGAATCGACAACATGATCTTCCCTCGCCCCCGCGTGTTCAACCTCCAACTGAACGTAACCCTTTAAGCCCACGATGACCATGAAGTTTGCAAAATCACTGGCCCTGGCCGCAGGTGTATCGCTGCTGGCCGCTTCGTGCGCGGACGACCTCAACCTCAAGCCGAAGTACGGCTTGACGGCCGAGCAGGTCTACGCCGACCCCAACAACTACATCAATGTTTTGGCGAAGATTTACGCAGGTCTGTCCATTTCGGGCAACAACGGCCCTGCGGGCATGCCCGACATCGGCG
Source organism: Bacteroidota bacterium (assembly GCA_039805405.1). GTDB lineage: Bacteria > Bacteroidota > Bacteroidia > Flavobacteriales > Schleiferiaceae > TMED14. Next base: position 5,767 of record JBDLUG010000043.1, on the reverse strand, counting down.
GAATCGACGAAGGTTTCTCGCAGTACGTGCGCGTCATGTGGAACCTTCAGCAGCTACCGACCGACGAGTCGATCTGCGGGTGGGCCGACCCGGGCATCCCCGAGCTCAATACCATGGACTGGAACGACAACTCGCCCTTCGTGAGCGCGATGTACTACCGCATTTACTACCAAATCAGCTTGGCGAACGAGTTCATTCGCTACTCGGGCGATGACTACCTCGCGGGCACTGACTTCAGTGAAGCCGACAAGATTGCCATCCGCCAGATGAATGCCGAGGCCCGCTACCTGCGTGCCCTGAGCTACTACCACGCGTTGGATTTATTTGGAAACGTTCCGTTTGCTGACGAAACCGTGCGCCCAGGTTCTGAGCCGCCCGCACAAATTATGCGTCCGGACCTCTACAACTGGGTGCTGGCTGAACTCAATGCAATTGAGCCACTGTTGGCTGATGCGCGTACCGCCGAGTACGGCCGCGCCGACAAGGGTGCCCTCTGGGCCCTGCGCGCCAAGCTCAACTTGAATGCTGAGGTGTACACCGGCACCGCAAAGTGGGCCGAGACGATGACGGACTGCCAGCGCATTATTGACGCCGGATACAGCCTTGAGCCTACCTACGGATTCAACTTCAACGCCGACAACCACCTGTCGCCCGAGATGATTTTTGTGGCCACATTTGACGGTAACCGCACTCGTACGTTTGGCGGAACCACCTTCTTGGTGCACTCGCACATGGGCGGTTCGATGGCCCAGGCGGACTTTGGTACGACGTCAGGCTGGCAAGGCAACCGTGGAACATTCAATTGGGCCAACACGTTTACGATTCCGGGAGACGTGCGCGCCAACTACCTCTACATGGACGGTCAAGAGGACACCATTACCGACGTCGGCGCCTTCACGCAGGGCATTGGCATCACGAAGTGGCGCAACCTCAACCGCGACAGCACGGTCGGAGTAGAGCCCGGAACCTTTGTGGACATCGACTTCCCCATGTTCCGCTTGGCCGACTTCTACCTAATGTATGCTGAGGCCGCGGTGCGCAGCGGAAGCAATGTGGCCTCGGGAATCGGGTACTTCAACCAAGTGCGCCAGCGCGCCGTGGGCAACAGCGGCCAGAACGTGTCGTCGTTGACCTTGGACGAGATCCTCGACGAGCGCGGACGCGAGCTCTACACAGAGGGCCACCGCCGTCAGGACTTGATTCGCTTTGGCAAGTTTACCACGGGTGCCTACCTCTGGCAGTACAAGGGCGGAGAGCAGTTCGGCACCGCGTTGGATTCGAAGTACAATTTGTACCCGCTTCCCGGAGCAGACCTCAATGCAAACCCAAACCTGGTCCAAAACCCAGGCTATTAATCAACACCAATTCTTAACACAATGAAAAAAACCCTTACTCTTGCTGCGGCTCTGGTTGCCAGCGCTGCTTTTGCTCAAGTTTCGGTTACCTACAAGGTAGACATCACTGACTACCTCGGTGCCGGAGCAACCCTCGGCGCGAACGGAATGCGCGTAGGCGGCAACTTTGCTGACCAAACTGCAACTGTTGGCGGAAACGCAATGGCAAACTGGTCTCCTTCAGACGCCAATTCAGCCATGACCGACGAAGGCAACAACATCTGGTCAATCACCGTAACCTACCCTGCGACTGCAGTGGGTGCTCAGCACTTTTACAAGTTTGTGAACAACGACTGGGGAACCAACGAAGGAACGGATCCTGCTTCAACCATCGCTACAGGTGGTTGCGGTGTGGACGACGGCGCGGGTAACATCAACCGCACCATCACGATTCCTGCTGCCAATGCTGCGTTCTTGTACTGTTTTGACGCGTGCCTGCAGTGCGACGGAACGTCACCTGTGCTCTCGATTGAGAAGAACGAGGTTGTAGCCTTGACCGTTTCTCCAAACCCCACCACCGGTGCGGTTAGCCTGGAGTTCAGCGCCCGCGCTGCTGGTTTTGCTGGAATCAACGTGGTAAACATCCTCGGCCAGAGCGTTATGTCGTTCGAGCGTGCTGTTGAAGCTGGTGTGAACACCCTCAACGCCGACCTGAACGTTGCCAACGGAACCTACTTCGTAGAAGTTACCGTAGACGGCGCCAAGAGCGTGAAGCGCGTAGTGGTTAACCACTAATTCGCCCAAGCGATTGAAGAAGGGGCCCTCCGAATTGGAGGGCCTTTTCTTTTCCCCTAATTTTAAGTTATGCTTCGATTCATTGCTCTTGGCCTCGTGGCCACTGTCCTCGCCGCGTCACCCGTGGCGGCGCAAACGCTTCGCGTGGATCCGCCCCATTGGTGGGTCGGAACCGCGGTCAACCGCCTCGAGCTCCTGGTGTCGAGTGATGCGGAACTTTCGTCAGTCACGGTGAGCGCCCCTGGCGTCGTGGTGGTTTCAGACGTCCCCGCGGCCAATCGGCGCTACCGCTATGTGACGGTCGAAATTCAGCCGGGCGCCAAGCCCGGTTCCGCCACCGTGGTCGCAGAGGTGGGACGCAAAAAAATCCGTTCCGAATGGGCGCTCAAGGCTCGCCGCCCGCGTGCCGCAGCACCAGGATTGAGCCAGCGCGACCTGATTTACCTCGTCACCCCCGACCGATTCGCCAACGGCGACACCCGAAACGACGACGTTGAGGGAATGACCGAACGCGGATTCGACCGCAACCACAACTACAAGCGCCACGGCGGCGACCTGGCCGGAATGATCGCCCAACTCGACTACGTCAAGTCGCTCGGAGCCACAGCGGTCTGGCCGATGCCGCTGCTCGAAAACGACATGCCTGCCGCGAGCTACCACGGCTATGCCATTACCGACCACTACCGAATTGATCCGCGCTACGGTTTGCACCAGGACTACGTGAACTGGGTCGACGGGTTGCATGCACGCGGAATGAAGGCCATCAAAGACATGGTATTCAACCACGTCGGCACGGGGCACTACCTCTACCAGAGTCCGCCGGACTCGAGCTGGTTCAATGCCTGGCCTTCGGCGCCGGCCAGGGATCCGCGGGCAAAGGCCCGCGGCGAAGAAAAGCCCGCATTTACGTCCATTCACCGCTACCAAACGCTGTACGACCCCTATGCTTCAGCCCGAGACCGCGAGCGCCAGACCGACGGTTGGTTTGTGGGCTCGATGCCTGACGTAAACGGCCGCGACCCCCACTGTGCCCGCTACTTCATTCAAAACAGCCTGTGGTGGATCGAGGAAGCCCAGCTTGACGGGTTCCGCGTCGACACGTGGCTGTACCCGGATCAAGCGTTTATGCGCGACTGGATGGCCGCCGTCAAAGCCTTTGAGCCGCAATTTTATGTGTACAGTGAGTCCTGGGTACACAGCGCACACGCCCAGGCGTTTTACCTCGAAACGCATCCGGACCTCACCGGGGCTGCCGACTTCCCGATGTACTGGGGACTCAAAAAGGCGGTGGAGCGCCCCAGCGGCTGGAACGAAGGCATGGCCGACGTCTACAACGCCCTGGCCGCCGACTACCTCTACGGATTCGACCGCGCCGGCGACCACCTCGTTACCTTTCTTGACAACCACGACGAGGGTCGCTTCTTTGGCAAGGTGGGCAAGGACCTCGATCGCTTCAAGCTCGGCCTTGGCATGCTGTATACACTTCGCGGAATTCCAAGCATTTACTACGGAACCGAGTTGCTCTACAGCGCCCAGGACGACCACGGCGCCATGCGCCAAGATTTTGCCGGCGGATGGCCGGGCGACACGACCTCGGGATTCACCGGCCAAGGCCTGACGGCTGAGCAGCGCGAGGCCCAAGCCTACGTTCGCCAGCTCGGCGCCCTGCGCGCCGCCCACCCGCTGATTGGAACAGGGAACTTCATGCAGTTTACCCCCGACATGGGCTCGTTTGCCTACGCGTGGTACTCGGATTCCGAAGTGATTCTCGTGCTCGCCAACGGCGACGACCGCACGCACCGCTGGCCGACCGAGCGCATCGCTGAATTGGGCATTACCCCTACTACGCTTTGTACGGACCTGCTTCAGGGCGAAACCGCACCACTCGGCGCGGAACTCACCTTCCCGGCAAAGGGAATTCGGATACTGCGCGCTACGCGGTAACTGGCTACTCGTTCCTTGCTTCTGGTTCCTCGCTACCCGTTCAAAACCCGTCACGGTTGCTTCCAGTACGCCGAGAACTAGTGACCAGTAGCTAGGAGCGCGAAACCCGTCACGGGTTTCGCAGCATGAACCTTACGCTCGCATCAGCGTTAGTATCTTTGCCCTTATTTAGAACTTTTCCAAAATGCTCAAGGTATCTGAACCTGCTGCCCGAAAGGCCATGGAACTCATGCGCGAAGAAGGACTCAACCCCGAGTCCGCTTTTTTGCGCGTGGGGGTAAAGAGTGGAGGCTGTTCGGGGCTGAGCTACGACATGACGTTCGTGGCAGACGCACAGGATGGCGACCAACTTTTTGAAGACCAGGGCGTTCGCGTTCTGGTGGAAAAGAAGAGCTTGCTCTACCTCTTGGGGACTACGCTGGAGTTCAGCGGCGGCCTCAACGGAAAAGGTTTTGCATTTAGTAACCCCAACGCGACGCGCACCTGCGGGTGTGGCGAGAGCTTTGCGGTATAATTCACACGTACGATGAGTCAAGACGAACTGCTTCACGAGGTAACCGCATCCGAATACAAGTACGGATTTTATTCGGACGTCGAGACGGACCGCATCGCCGCGGGGCTGAGTGAAGATGTCATTCGCATGATTAGTGCCAAAAAGGGCGAGCCCGAGTGGATGACCGACTGGCGCCTCGACGCCTACCGCGTGTGGAAGGAAATGACCGAGCCAGAGTGGGCCAATGTTCACTACGTGAAGCCAGACTTTCAGTCGATTAGCTACTATGCGGCTCCGGTAAAAAAGCAAATTAACAGCCTCGACGAGCTCGATCCTGAGCTCTTGAGGACCTTTGAAAAGCTGGGCATCAGCCTGGACGAGCAAAAGCGCTTGAGCGGTGTTGCGATGGACGTGGTGGTGGATTCCGTGTCGGTGGCGACCACGTTCAAGAAGACGCTGGCCGAAAAGGGCATCATCTTTTGCTCGATGAGCGAGGCCATTCAAGAGCACCCCGAGATGGTCAAAAAGTACTTGGGATCGGTGGTTCCGAAGTCCGACAACTTTTATGCGGCGCTCAACAGCGCGGTGTTCACCGACGGCTCGTTTTGCTACATCCCCAAGGGTGTGCGCTGCCCCATGGAGCTCAGTACCTACTTCCGCATCAACGAGGCCGGAACAGGCCAGTTCGAGCGCACGCTTTTGGTGGCTGACGAAGGCAGTTTTGTCAGCTACCTCGAGGGCTGCACGGCTCCGCAGCGCGACGAGAACCAGCTGCACGCGGCGGTTGTCGAGCTCGTGGCCTTGGACCGCGCCGAGATCAAGTACTCGACCGTACAGAATTGGTATCCAGGCGATTCCGAAGGCAAGGGCGGCGTCTACAACTTTGTCACCAAGCGCGGAATCTGTGAATCGCACGCCAAAATCAGCTGGACGCAGGTTGAAACCGGCAGTGCCGTCACCTGGAAGTACCCGAGCTGCATCCTCAAGGGCGACTACAGCGTGGGTGAATTCTACAGCGTAGCGGTGACCAACCACCGCCAGCAGGCCGACACCGGAACCAAAATGATTCACCTCGGCCGCCACACGAAGTCGACCATCATCAGCAAGGGAATTTCTGCAGGGCGGAGCCACAATACCTACCGCGGATTGGTGCGCATGGGTCCGCGGGCCGAGCATGCGCGCAACTTTAGCCAGTGCGACT
>JBDLUG010000042.1:0-10491 GCA_039805405.1 Bacteroidota bacterium | reverse complement strand
CTCGGCGCGGAGCGTTTCGTTGATCTGCTCTGCACGGCGTGAAATCACGGCAATCGCTTCGTAGATGTTGCCCGTTGAGGCGTCAAGCTCATTGAAGTCCAACGTTTTGGTCGTCTTCGAGGCAGCGAGGTGGGCTTTATCCATGGTTCTGTGTGAAAAAAAGTTGCAATTGGGAGGGCAAAAGTACGACTATTTTTTGGTACCGTGAGCTACCCTGCGCGCGAATGACGCAACCTGTGCGGCATGAGGGCCATCGGGATAGGCCGTGAGGTATTCCTTCACGTAGGTATCTGCGTCGCGGAAGCGCTCGGCTTTTTTGGCTTCAATCGAGTTCTCAGCGTACTTCACCGCAGATTCAATGCGGTAGTACATCGCCTCTTCGCGGCGCGGGCTGTCGGGATATTCGCTCAGCATTACGTTGAACGAAACGACTGAACTCGCAAACTGGTTGCGGTGGTGGTAGCCCTTGGCAATCAGGTAGCTCTTCTCTTCAAGGCGCTCGCGAAGCTCGTCCATGTGACCGTTGGCCTTTGCGAGGAATGGCGAGCTGGGGTGCGTATTGATAAAGAGCTGAAGCTCGTCCATAGCCTGGTAGGTATAGGCCGGATCCAAAGTCTTGGAAGGCGCCTCGAGGTAGGCACAGTATGCTGAAAGGTAGGCGGCTTCTTCGGCAAAGGCATCCGCAGGAAACGTTTGCGCAAAACGCTTAAAATGATAGGACGCAAGCAAGTAGTCGCGCTGTCCGTAGAGGGTCTTCGCGAAGTAGCGGTATACATCTTGGGCTTTAGTGGTTCCGCGGTACGACGCCATTAGTTCGTCAAAAAGCGGGTACGCCTTGCTGTAGTTGCCTTGGTCGTAGTACTGAATGGCCCGCTCAAGCTTGTATGCCGGATCGGTGCTTTTGAGGACTTTATTGTAGTCGCCGCACGAGCTCAGGGCTACAACGGCAGCCATTAGGATCCAGTTCTTCATAATTCGTGCTGCTGCAATTCGCGTACCGATTGGGCCAAGGCCGCATCGAGTTGGAGTGAAACGGGCCACAACGGCAGGCGAAGTGCGGGGTGAATGATACCAAGGTGCGCTAGTGCGGATTTGATTCCGCCCGGATTTCCCTCGGCAAAAAGTTGCTGGGTAAAGCGAAGCATCGCATAGTGACCCACGCACGCGGCTTCCATGCGACCAGCCCGAGCGTCGCGAACCATTTGGCTAAACGTTTTGGGAAACGCTTGCCCGCTCACCGAAATCACCCCGTGGGCACCCGAGGCCACTAACGGAAGGGTCAAGTTGTCGTCGCCACTGAGCACATCAAAGCCCTGGGGAGCGCCGTGAATGATGGTCATGGCCTGCTCGATGTTGCCACTCGCCTCTTTAATGGCAACCGCGTGCGGAACCTCGTGCGCAATGCGAAGGGTTGTTTCGGCCGCCATGTTTGAGCCGGTTCGACCCGGGACATTGTACAGAATAATCGGCAAGTCCGTCGCGGCTGCGATGTGGGTAAAGTGGCGGTAAATGCCCTCTTGGGTCGGTTTGTTGTAGTACGGCGAAACGCTTAAAACGCCTGAAATACCCGAGTGAAGTCCCGCCTTGAGCTCGGCGGCCACCTTGGCGGAATCGTTACCCCCTACCCCTTGGACTACGGGCACACGGCCGGCGGCGGCATCACAAATGGCCGCAACGACACGCTGCTTCTCGTCGGAGGTCAGTGTAGCAGTTTCGGCAGTGGTTCCGAGGGCTACCAGAAACTCAACTCCGCCATCGATGCAGTGGTTCACGAGCTTCACCAGTGCGGCGTAGTCGACTTCGTGCTGGGCATTAAAAGGGGTCACCAGGGCAATGCCGGTGCCACGAAACGGGTTCACGCGTGCGTTCATCGGGGCGGAATTTTAGCGAGCCATGCGCTCAAGGCACGAAAGTAGTCCATAGGAAGGCGGTCTGCGCTGTGGTAGCGTACATCGTAAAAGTCATTGGCGCCGGTGAGGCTGACGCGAAGACCCGCTGGGGTTCGCGCCACCAGGTGGTCAATCGGGCTGTCGGGACTGCGGTGCAGGGCTACGACAAGGTCAAATTCCGACTGCATGAATTCAAGTGCGTTGCCTCCTTGAACGGAACCGTTCCACGCAAAATCATCTGTAAAAATCAGCTGGCGCCCTGAATACAGGGCATTTTTAGGGCGCATCTCACCGGTCCAACCAATGAGGGCAACCGAGCGCTGCTGGGCCTGAAGTGCAGCGACTACTTGGCGCAACGAATCGAGGTAGCCTTCTTCGGCGCGGGAATCAAAGATGATCCCGATGCGCCGCGCGCGTTCCCACCCGGGCCACGCCAAGCTTGTTGGGCGCTCGTCGGCAGCCTTCTTCCACGCCCGCTGCTGGAGCGGCTTTGCTAGTTTGTAGAGCCAATCCATGCTCGAAATTCTTCTTCGGTTAACCAGGTAACACCCAGTGATTCTGCTTTGGCGCGCTTGCTTGGGCCAACGCCCTCACCGGCCAATAAATAGTTGGTTTTGCTGCTTACGCTGCTCGCCACGCGTCCGCCGTGCTGCTCGATGGCGTCTTTGATTCCGTCGCGGCTGAAGTGGGTAAAGACTCCGCTCACCACAAACGACTTGCCCTGAAGCACGTCAGAGGCGTCCGAAGCTGGAGTTGCACGCTCGAAGCGGAGTCCGTGCTCTGCTAGTCGGCGAAGCTCTTCTTGGTTCTCTGGATCGGCAAACCACGACAGTAAACTTTCGGCAATTTGCGGACCTACATCGGGAACATTGAGCAAGTCCTCAGTCGATGCAGCCGCGAGCGCTTCAATACGGTCAAAGGCCTTGGCAAGTTTCTTGGCAACGGTTTCGCCCACGTGGCGAATCCCGAGGGCAAAGAGCACCCGCTCGTACGGCACGTTCGTGCTCGCGTCGAGGCTTGCAAGGGCATTGGCTACCGACTTTTCTTTGAACTTATCAAGCCGGCTCCAGCCCTCAGGCCCCAAATCGTACAGGTCGGCAGGGGTATGAACCCAACCCAGGTCGACGAGGCGGTCGACGGTTTCAGTCCCGATTCCGTCGATGTCCATGGCGCGCCGGTGAATGAAGTGCTCGATCCGGCCTTTGATTTGGGGCGGACAGCTCGCGCGGTTCGGGCAAAAGTGCTGGGCCTCACCTTCGCGGCGTTCGAGCTCGGTTCCGCAATCGGGACAGTGCGTGGCAAACGACACGCGCAGCGCCGAATCAGGACGGCGGCTCAGGTCTACGGCAGTGATTTTGGGTATGATTTCACCGCCTTTTTCGACCCAGACCCAGTCGCCAAAGTGAAGGTCGAGCTTCGCAATTTGGTCGGCGTTGTGCACGGACGCACGCTGGACCTGGGTTCCGCTAATCCACACGGGGTCGAGGACGGCCACCGGCGTAACTGCTCCGGTGCGGCCCACTTGGTACAACACCTCCCGCAGCGGAGTGCAGGCTTGCTCAGCGTTGAACTTGTAGGCCATGGCCCATCGCGGCGATTTGGCAGTCATTCCCATGCGCTGCTGCTGCTCGACGCGGTCGACCTTGATGACCACGCCATCTGTAGCCACGGGTAGGTGCTGGCGTTCGGAATCCCAGTAGGTCAAGTAGTCCTTGAGCGCTGCAGCTGACCGGCACAGCAGCGACCACCGCGAGGCTCGCGGGGCCACGGGGAACCCCCATTCTGCCAGGGCATCCATGGCTTCAGAATGGGCCGCAAATGGTTGTGAGTCGCTGTAGGCTCCGTACGCAAACATGCTCAGACGGCGCTGGGCAACTTCGGTGGAATCCTGCATTTTGAGGGTTCCGGATGCCGCATTCCGCGGGTTGGCAAACTCGTCCAGGCCCTCTGCACTGCGGCGCGCGTTCAGGGCTTCAAAGTCGCAGTGGAGAAAGACGATCTCGCCACGCACCTCAAGGTCACGTGGGGCAGAATCAGGGAGCACCAAGGGGATGCCCTGAATTGTGCGCACATTGGCAACGACATCGTCCCCTTGAACGCCGTCGCCTCGAGTGAGGGCGCGCGTCAAGGATCCGCCCTCGTACCACAGTGAAATGGCCACACCGTCAAATTTGAGCTCAGCGCTCCATGCTAACTCGGTGGTGGCTGCCAAGTCGTGGGCGCGCTGCACGAACTCGTCGAGCTCGTCAAAACTGTAGGTGTTTGCAAGGCTAAGCATTGGCCGACGGTGGGCCACTTGCTCAAAATTTTTGATGAGTCCGCCACCGACCCGCTGGGTGGGACTGTTGGGGTCAACGTACTCAGGATGCGCGGATTCGAGAACCTGAAGCTCATGCAAGAGCCGGTCAAATTCGGCATCAGAAATGCTCGGCTGATCCGCAACATAGTAGCGCCGGTTGTGCTCGTGCAGTTCGCGGCGGAGCTGATCAATTCGTTCGAACGGAGTCATGCCTTCAAAGGTAGGGTTTGGGTTCCGGCTTTGTGCCCCAGACCCAACGTGGCGCACCAAATTGATCGCGAAGTAGTTCGACCGTCCAACCTCGGGTTTGCGCAAGTTCTGCAGTCGCTTGAGCGTGCGACGAGTGGCATTCCAAGCCCAGTTGCTTTGCTCCTGCGCGATCAGCCCAAAGCAGTACCCTTCGGTAGAAAAAGAGGATGTCTTCGTCGGGAGCATATAGTGCGAGTGCAGGCTCAAACTCTGCCACTTCAGGCTCGAGTTGCTCGCCTGCGCCCACGTAGGGCGGGTTGCTCAATACCACGTCTGCAGTGAGTCCCACGGGTGGGTCTTCGTTCAGGTCACCAAACATCCATTCGGCACTGATTTCGAGCTCAGCCGCGTTGCGGCGCGCCACCTCAAGGGCCTCGGAACTCACGTCAAGCCCGCGTACGTGCAGGTCAGCCCGTCTCTTCTTGAGCGCGAGCGGTATGCAGCCACTACCTGTTCCCAAGTCAAGGACACTACTGCCACGCGGCGCGCGTTCGGCGGCGAGCTGAACGAGTTCTTCGGTTTCGGGCCGCGGAATGAGTACCGCAGGGCTCACGTGGATGCTGAGACCGTCAAAATGCTCAAATCCAAGGATGTACTGAATGGGTTTGGAAGTGCGGAGGTCTTCAGTATCGAGGCTCCAGCGCTCAAGTACGTGCGCAGCAGCGGGCAGATTGCCATCCAGTGTGATCATTCCGGCGGAACGCTGCGCGTAGAATTCAACCCAGCGACGCCAGTGGGCGCGGGCTTCTTCGGCCGCGAAGCGGTTCCGCGCCTCGAGAAATGCATGCTGAAGTTCGCGCCAGGTCACAGCCCAAAGGTAGCGCAGTACCTTCGCGAGGTGAAGCACCACAGGGACGAGACCTTCATGCGCCGTGCGCTCGACTTAGCCGCTCAGGCCGAGGGCTTTACGCACCCCAATCCGCTCGTCGGAGCCGTGCTCGTGCACGACGGCACGGTGATTGGCGAAGGCTACCACCACCGAGCCGGTGAAGCACATGCTGAGGTAATGGCGCTGCGTTCGGTTTCACGGGAGAATGCCCACCTCGTGCCGCGCGCTACCATGTACGTAACGCTCGAGCCCTGCAGCCATACTGGGCGTACTGGCCCCTGTAGTCTGGCCTTGGTGGAAGCTGGTGTGCAGCGAATCGTTGTCGCTCACGAGGACCCCAACCCGTTGGTTTCTGGCCGCGGAATCGAGATGCTACGCCAGGCTGGGCGCCTCGTAGACCTGGGAATTTTGCGCGACGAAGCCGAGGTCCAAAACCGCCGTTTTTTCACGTCAATGCGCGAAGGTCGCCCGTACATAACGCTCAAATGGGCTCAGGACTCCACCGGAGCCGTGGACGGACCGCGCAGCGCAGAACACCCCGGGCCTTGGGCTATTTCTGGGGCTGAAGCTCAAGTATGGACCCACCGACTGCGCCAAGTGTGCGGGGCTATCCTTGTGGGGTTCGGAACCTGGAAGGCCGACCACCCCAAAGGAAGCGTTCGCGCAGTCGCCGGAGCGTCGATGGACCGATTTGTGTGGGCCGCACGCAGGCTTTCTGACCGCGACCGCATTGAGATTGAGGCCTCAGGCTGGGATATTTGGGAACCTCAAATTGGGGAATCCGCCGACGACGCCTTGCTTCGCCATCTTTCAGGATCTGGCCTTCGGGGACTCCTGGTTGAGGGCGGCCCCCAAACGACCATGACCTTTGCGCGTCTCGGGATGTGGGACGAAGCATTTAAATTGGTTTCACCCGAGCTGGTACCGGTAGGTGGGGCCAAAGCGCCGAGCCTGCGCGCGGATTGGCAGCACGTTGCACAGTGGGGGCTCGACGAACTGCAGCGCTGCGAGCGCGTTACCTTTATATGATGCGCACTGCACTGTTACTTATTGCGATTGCTGCCTCAGTAGCCCAGGCTCAGGAACTGCAGCACAAGGTGGTTCACGGAGCCACTGAACTGCCCGAGGGCGCCGAATGGATTGAGACGGCGGTCCGTTCAACTCCGTGGCGGACCTACCGCCGCTACACGGGCTTTAGGGATGGAATTGAAATCGAGGGCGCCGACGCCGTGGTGGCCGTTCGACCCGACGGAAGCATAGACTACCGCATCGTACCCGTGCTTCCAGAGGTGATCCCCGGAGCGCATCCTTTGACGCAGGCTGAAGTACCCGTATGGCTGATCCAGGACGGGCAATGGATTGCTGCAGAACGCCGTGAGGTCTACCGCCCCCATCCGCTGTACCGCATGCGTTTTTGGCACGATGCCTCAGGCCGAATCATCGATTCGTTAGACGTGATTCGAAGGTTGGATACGGCCGTGTCCGCGTACGTCTTTGCTCCAGACCCCCTTTCGGTGGCCAATGTGCCCTACGGAGGCATTTATGTGGACGCGAACGACGGAAACACAGCGGTACTCGACTCCCTGCGCACAGAGGCTTCCGTTCAACTTACCTGGAACGGAATCGGTTTTACCCTCGCCAATTCAGCAGCTGTGATTCAGGAATTTGATCCGCCCAGTGTCGCCGTTCCGGTGCTGCCCGGTCCAGATGCCAAGTTTAGCCGTTCCGATTCCGAATTTGAAATGATTAACGTGCTGTACCACATTTATGAATGGAAGCAGCGCATGGCCAGTTTGGGGTACGGCGGAATGGTGAACTACGCGATTCCCGTGGACGTCAATGCCTACGGCGGCGCAGACCAAAGCGCGTTTGACTTCGGAACCACTCCTCCCCGACTCTACTTTGGCGAAGGGGGCGTGGACGATGCCGAAGATGCGGACGTGATTGTGCACGAGTACGGGCACGCCATGGCATACGGGGCTGCGCCAGGCACCAACATCGGAATCCAGCGTCAGGCCCTCGAAGAGGCAATTTGTGACTACTGGGCGGTGTCGTGGTCGCGAATCCAGAGCCCCTACCGCTGGCCACTGGTGTTCACATGGGATGGCCACAACGAGTTTTGGTCTGGCCGATCGGCGGTCAACAACCAGCAAAAAATGTATCCGGGATTGTCGTTTACCGGGCCCTACAGCCACACTTCAGTTATGGTCGACGCCCTTGTGCGCGGACGCCAGCGCGTGGGCGCCACCGTAATGGACGGCCTCGTAATGGAGGCGCTGTACAGCTTGACCTCGTCCACCACGTTCAGGCAATTTGCGGAGGCGGTGCTTCGGGCAGACACACTGAAGCACAGCGGAGTGCATTCTGAAGGCCTGCACACGGACTTCGCCGCATGGCAAATTTTAACTCCCGGCATGTCAGTGGACGAGCCCGAGGAGCACGCGCGCGGAACCGTGGTACTTCGCCCAGGTCAGTGGTCTGCACAGCTTCGCGAGCGTGTACACGCCGTGGACGCCTCTGGACGCCAATGGATTCTTGCGAACGGCTCCGAACTTCCGCCGGCCGGATGGTACTGGACGGACGAGGTTCGGATTCTCGTTATTCCGTAAAAAACGGGGTAAGCGCGTCAAGGACTTCACGCGATGGGGCCACAGGGCGACCCGTTTCGGTTGAAGCAAAGACCAATGTGGTTTCGGCCTCGGTGCAAAGTTCACCTGCCTCGTCGTGGATTTGGTAGCGAAAGAACAGACGGCTCCCATCAGGAAGCTTGGGAATTTCAGTAGTCACTGTGAACAAGCTGTCGTACCGCAGTGGTCGTCGGTAGCGAATGGTCACGTCGCGAACGGGAAGCATGATTCCGTTGGCCTCCATGTCTGAGTAGCGGACTCCGATACTCCTTAGGGCCTCAACACGAGCCACTTCAAAATAGGTTGAGTAGGTCCCGTAGTAGGCGTAGCCCATCTGGTCGGTCTCGGCATAGCGAACACGCATTTTATGTGTTGTAACAAACATTATTTAAATGTATTTCTTACTGAATATCAATTACTTATTAAATATTATCAAGCACTTAGCACGGCACAAAAAAATTTATGCAACGGCAAAACTTTTTTAAAATCAATAGGTCAACGATTTTTTTTCAACAGAATTAATTGACAATTTCGTGGTCCGAAAAAGGGGGTGCTACCCGGCCGCACAAAAGCCATCACCCACTCCCCTATCGGCACCTCAAATTACTAACCTAAACGCAACGATGGAGCGCACCGCTGAAGCCGTCTGGAGAAACTGTCTTTCGTATGTCCAGGACAACATTAGTCCTCAGGCATACAAGACTTGGTTTTTGCCGATTCGGCCTGTGAAGCTCCAAGGTAAGGTTATTACCCTGCAGGTTCCGTCAAAGTTCGTGTACGAGTGGCTTGAAGCCCACTACGTAAAGCTCCTGAAGTCCGCCATCACGAAAGAGATGGGTAGTGATGCACGTTTGGTTTACTCGATCGTCATGGACCAGGAGTCCGCTCACCTGGGTACGTCCAACATGGACATTCCTTCGGCCAACCGTGGTCCGATTGAAAACCCTCAGGTTTCGCTCCCAGCGCGCATCGGTGACGACGGCATCCGCAATCCGTTTGTGATTCCGGGGCTGAAAAAGGTGCACATTGAGTCGCAGTTGAATCCGAACTACAGTTTTGAAAACTTTATTGAGGGTGACTGCAACCGCCTGGCGCGCAGCGCGGGCTATGCGGTAGCTCAAAAGCCCGGCGGAACTTCATTCAATCCACTTCTGCTCTACGGAAGTAACGGTTTGGGCAAGACCCACCTTGCACATGCTATCGGCATCGAAATCAAGGACCGATTCCCAGAAAAGACCGTGCTCTACGTGTCTGCTGAGCGCTTTACCCAGCAGTTCATCGATTCAATTCGAAACAATACGAAGAACGATTTTGTCCACTTCTACCAGCTCATCGATGTGCTGATTATGGACGACGTGCACTCGTTTGGCGGCAAAGAGAAGACACAAGACGTGTTTTTTGAGATCTTCAACCACCTTCACCAGCAGGGCAAGCAAATTATCTTGACCTCAGACCGCGCTCCAGTGGACCTTCAAGGCATGGAGCAGCGCCTGCTCTCTCGGTTTAAGTGGGGCTTATCTGCAGACCTGCAGCGGCCCGACCTCGAAACCCGCATGGCCATCTTGCGCCAAAAACTCTATGCCGACGGGATTGAGATGCCCGACGACGTCATTGAGTACCTCGCCTATTCGATCACGAACAATGTACGCGAGCTCGAGGGTGCATTGATTTCGCTTTTGGCTCAGTCGTCACTCAACCGCAAAAAAATCACGGTCGAGCTCGCAAAGTCGATGATCGACAAGTTTGTCAAGAACACAACCCGCGAGGTTTCAATTGACTTCATTCAAAAGGTAGTCTGCGACTACTTTGACATGCCGGTGGAGCTGCTGCGCAGCAAGACCCGCAAGCGCGAGATCGTACAGGCCCGCCAATTGACCATGTACTTCGCCAAGCAATTGACTAAGAATTCGTTAGCCTCAATTGGTTCGCAAATTGGCAACAAGGACCACGCAACTGTGCTGCACGCATGCAGGACCGTTTCGAATTTGACAGAGACGGACAAGCGGTTCCGCACCTACGTGGACGACATTCGCAAGAAGCTCACCTTGGCGTAATGAAGCCGCGCCGGGTTCTCATGGTGTGCCTGGGCAACATTTGCCGCTCACCTGTGGCTCAAGCGTGCATGGAATCAGCTGTTTTAGAACGATTTGGCCCTGATAACGGCTGGTTTGTGGACAGCGCGGGGACCTCAGACCAGCACCGCGGTGAGCGCCCCGACCTTCGGTCACAGGCTTCAGCGCGGAGTCACGGGTTGGATATCGCGTCCCAGTGCTCGCGACCGATTGCGCGTGAAGACTTTGAACTCTTTGACCATATTTTGGTAATGGATCGTTCGAACCTCGCCAATGTGCGGGCACTAAGCCCGGATCCCAAGGTGTCGTTGGTACTCGATGCTAGTTTTCCTGGCGAGCAGCGCGAAGTTCCCGACCCCTATTTTGGGGGAGAGCAAGGTTTTGAATTGGTTGTTCAGCTACTTCAGCAGGCCTGCCACGATTGGATTGAACGATGGCTTCTCGAGGAACGCTCTATCTGATTCCGGTCCCGCTTGCGGATTCGGTACGGGGCTTTGACACCGAGCTCAGCGTGCTCGTTGCGCGC
>JBDLUG010000041.1:0-10509 GCA_039805405.1 Bacteroidota bacterium | reverse complement strand
GCCGGCCCAGCGAAAGTCGCCCACCATCGTCAAAAAGGTGTAGCGGTCCACCGGAAGCTGCGGCAAGAAGCGCGCGACCGCGGCCATGTCGGCCTCGAGTTCGCGCTTAAACTCGGCCGCACGGGGGGTTCCGTTGAGGTCGAGGACCGCGATGGTCACACGGGTATTGGCTACCCAAAATCCGGCGGTATCGGGCTTGGTCAGCAGCACGGGGTTGTCGAGCAGCGCGTGGTAGCTGTCGGCGCGCAGTACGGTGCGGCCGTTACCCGCCTCTCCCTCGAGCGACGTCGCGGCGAACCAACCCTGCGGGGTGCCAAGGTCGACGGTTACCGAGCCACGCTCTTGACCGGTCCAGAATCCGTACACTCCGCCGCCGTTCAGCACGGAACCCTTTTGGTCGTCGTGAAAGGTGCTGGCCGGCTCAAAGATCTTGTCTTTTTTGACCTTGAGCTCCATGATGCTGGCCACGGTGTAGCGCACCGCAACAGGCGCGGCGGAACCGCTGACCTTCCAGCTGTTGTTGCCCATCTTTTTGACCTTCAAGGCCTTGCCCTGAGCGTCCACCGCCGTAAAGTCGGTCACAAATCGGCCGTAGTCGAGGGTGGCATAGGTTCCGGGCACCGTTTTGGGCAGGTGGTAGGTCGCCGCGAATCCGTCAGTCAAATTCGCGTCTGGAGCTGTAAATCCGACATGCTCAACGGTGGCGCCGTCGGCTTGGAGTTGCACGCGGTACAGCGATTGGGCCTGAGCGGCGGTGCCCAGTGCGAGGGTGGCAAAGAGAAGGGAACGAATCATGCTGGTTTCTGGTTGCTAGTTATTGGTTACTGGTTGCTGGTTAATAGTTCCACCGTCCGCGGTAGCTGTCGTAAAAGTCCATTCCGAATTTCAGGCGAAACCCGGGAACCTGCGGGTTGCCCTGGTCGGTCCAGACGCGGTAGGCGCCGACGCGGACTCGCTGGTCCCAGAGGCGAAAGGGGAGTTCGATTCCGCCGTAGACTTCGGCGTGAAAAACGTTTGCTTCGGCCACGTAGAGCATGCCGCCACCAACGGCGGGCACCAAGTGCAGGGCGCGCACGAGTGGAACCCGGTCCAGTAGCGAGCGGTCAAAGTGGTGGATGAAGTAGGCCTCGACCCATGGGCGGGCGGTGTGGTAGGTGGAGTCAAGCGCTTGAAGGCTCGTGGTCGGATTGCTCAAGAGCAGTTGGTCAGAACCCCTAAAGAAGCGGTGTTCGATGAAGCGGATCGAGTCGAGTTCTTTGGCGAGGAAGGTTCCGGCGCCGGCGTTCCAGTGGGTGGTGCCCCAAAAGCGGGATTGGCGAAAGTCGCGTGCATTCAGCCGCAGTGAGGTGAAGTTCACCATTCCGCCCAATAGGCCCGGAATCCCCTGGCGCGCCTGAAAGGTGAAGGTGGGCCAATCGCTTCCGAGGGCAATTTTGCGCGGCCCCTTGAGCACGTAGCGCTGGCCTGGGGTGTAGCTCAGGTCGATGCCAACCAGGGCTATAGTGTAGGTGCGAAAGGGGGTGGGCTCGTTGAGCTCGCCAAAGAGTTCGTTCGACCAGTCCTCGAGCTTGAGGTCGGTGATGGCTTGGCGGCGCGAAAAGTCAAAGGAGCTCCGCAGGTAGAGGCCGTTGGCGAGCTCGATGCGGTGCGAGCCTTCAAAAAACGTTTTACGTACGTAGTTGCCGCGTGCAAACGTTCCCAAAATGGGTTCGTAGGTGTTGACAAAGTCGTAGTTGTCGCCCAAGGCGAGGCGGAGCGCCGCGAAGCGGCGCGGGTTGTACAAATAGGTCGCGGTGAGGTCCCCGCGAACGTCGCGGTTTACGATTCCGTAGTCAAGGTTGCCGTCAACCTCAAGGCGCTTTTGGCTCGAAAAGGTGCGGCTGAAGTTGCCGCCGAGGTTGTGCCGGTATCCGCCCACGCCAAAAAAGCGCATCTGCGCGACCACGGGCAGCACAAACCAGCTGTAGCCCTTGCGCGTTGAACGGTAACCGACGCCGGCTACAAGCGGTTCCCACCAGTGAAACTTATTGTACACCGCGTCGACGCTGTCTTTGTAGTGGTCTGAATCGTAGTACAGCGTCAAACTGTCTTGGTAGGTGATGTGGCGGGCCTCGCCGGGCGCCAAGGCGATGGTCCGAGCTGCGGCCCAAACCGTCGGATCCGCTTCAAACGCTTCAGGTGTGTACTCCACGGCGGCCAATCCGAGGTCACGGGGGCTAAAGCCGACATCAAAAAGGTAGGCGCTGTGGCGGATTTCGGTTCGTGCGGTGTCACCTTGAGCGTCCAAGAGTGTGTAGCTCCGCGAGGTGACTACCGAGTGCCCGTCAACTTCGGCATAGGTTTGCTGCACGCGCGCGGACCGAAACCGGACTAAAGATTCGGCCGGGAGTTCAACATCTGCCGAAACCAACGTGAAGGTGCGGTCGTCGACCACAAGGGTTCCGCGCAAACCGGCACCGGCCGCACCGCGGGGCTCAATGGCGATGGTCCACAGTACCGAACCGTCTACCGCTTGCGCTTGGACCACGCGGGCTTTGTACTGCAGGGCGGCATCAACCGCCAAAGGGGACGGAATCCGTGCGGACATCAGCCGCGGCAGTTCAATGCTGGGCGCATACAGATCGAGGTTTCCGTCGGGGTAGGACTCAAAAAAATGCGTGCCCAACGCTTGAAACGTTTGCTGCGGAGCTGCACCCTCGTCGCGGCCCACGCTAAACTGAAGCTGCACGCTTCGCCCATCACTCAGCTCGTTTGATGAGTGTTCGTCTGCGAGATAAATCCGTTCGCTGTAGCGAGATGGAGCAGCAAAAAAGCTGAGGCTTAGGGCCTCGCGAAGCTGGATTCCGCGCCCGGAACCAGTACTCGACTTGACCGCCGTACTGCACTGAAAGCTCGGAAGCCCCGATGCCCGCCGACCGGCCTCGCGAAGGACGTCGTAGGCCATATCCACGGGCTCGGCCACCACCAAAATGTCGTCCAGCCGCACGTGCCGGGTGGAATCGCCCGAATGCTGGCCAAAGGCCAAGGGGCCAATTGCCAGGAGAATAAGCCAAAAACTACGACGCAGCATCACGCCGCGAAGGTACTCAAGGCCCGTGCCAAAGCATTTAACGGCGCGTTAGACCTCAAACAGAAAGCCCTGTTTGGCCAACGAGTGGTAGCGCTGCGGGTCGAATCTGTAGAGGCGCGCGGGGCGGTGGCGCACTGCTTTTTGCGTTTTGTCGAGGGCCTTGAGCACTTCCATGCTCAAAATCTTCTTGCGGAAGTTGGCTTTGTCAAACTGCGTATTGAGCACGGCCTCGTAAAGGCCCTGAAGCTGTGCCAACGTGAACTCTTCGGGCAGCAACTCGAATCCGATGGGGTGCTGACGTACCTGGCGCTGCAGCGCGTCAAGTGCGGTTTGCAGGATTTCACGGTGGTCAAACGCCATCTCGTGGAGCTCTCCGAGTGACTTCCAACGGGCTTTGACGGCCCACGAGGCGGGTCGCGGATTGTACTTTGTCTGGTTGATCAGCGAATAAAACGCGGTCGTGACGACGCGACCCAGGGGGTGGCGCTGTACGCCGCCAAACGTTTTAAGCTGGTCCAAGAAGACGTTGTTGAGGCCGGTCAGGTCGTGCAAAATCCGCGTGGCGGCCTCGTCGATGTCTTCGTCCATGCGCACGAGGTCGCCCGGAAGGGCTTCGTAGCCAAAAAACGGCTCGGCTCCGCGCTCAATAACTAGAATTTGCAGTTCGGAACCGTCGTAGCCAAAGACCACGCAGTCGACCGACTGTCCAAACTGAAAAAAGGCGCTCAGGCGCTGGCGTTCTGCTTCAAAGTTCATGGCAATAGGGTAGTCCAAGTTAGGCCTTCTTGGCTGTGGGGGCCAACAGTGATGCTTAAGGTTCCATGGGTGAACGGAACGCTCCGGCCCTGGCCGTCGCGCTGCATTAGGGCTTCGCGGGGCAGTTCGAGCACCACGTCGGCGCTGGATCCGGGTTCGAGTTCGACGCGTTCAAACGCTTTAAGTGATTTCACAGGGTAAATCTGCCCGTTGCCTTCACGGCCCACGTAGAGTTGCACCACGTCGCTGCCCGCGCGGCTTCCGGTATTCGAAACCCGGACGGTGGCAGTCCAACCTTGGGCGGTTTCGGCCACACGCAGCTCTTCGTAGCGAAACGAGGTGTAGCTCAAGCCATATCCAAACGGGTAGGCCGGCGCGTTGGACTCATCAATGTAGTGCGACCAAAACACCTCGGGTTTGGGGCCGGGGCGGCCGGTGCGGAACGCGTCGTAGTGGATGGGAATCTGGCCCTCGGAGCGCGGAAAGGTCATGGGCAAACGGCCGTAGGGCTCGCGTTGGCCGCGCAGGACGTCTGCCAGGGCTTGACCGCCCATCGTTCCGGGCTGCCAAGCCCAAAGAATGGCGGCAGCTCCATCTTGAATCCACGGCTCGAGCACCAGCGGACGCCCAGCGTACACCACAAGTACCACGGGTTTACCCGTTTTAAATGCTTTTTGGATTAAGTCCTGCTGCACCGCGCTCAGGCGCAGCGACGCCCGGCTTCGGCCTTCGCCGGATTCGTTTCCGTGCTCACCCACGGCGAGAACCAGGACATCGTGCTTGCGCAGGGCTTTAATCGCCGCGTCGTTGGCCCGGGTGTCGGTTTGATTTAAGGTAAGTTCCGCGTGAAACGCTTCCTGACCCACGGAATGCGGCGAAGAGGCCACGTAGGTCCACTGACCAGCCACGGCCTCGGCCAGCGACTGCGCCGACTGGTCTTTGGCTGAGACGCGCCAGTTCCCCAGCACGCCGTTTTTCTCGGCGGCCATGGGCCCGGTGAGACCCACGCGTTTCCCTTGGGCGAGCGGCAGCACGCCGCTGTTTTTAAGCAGTACCGAAGATTTTACGGCCATTTCGTAGGCGGCAGGGCGCACGTCGGGCTTGGCAGCTCTGCAGTAGCGGTAGGGGTCGTCCATCACGCCGAGCTCAAACTTAAGGGCAAGTATCCGCCGCGCAGCCTCGCGAATCCGCAAGCTGTCGGCGGGGTTGCGACGGGCCAGCTCCACGCCATAGCGCAGGTAGGCGTCGGACTCCATATCGACGTCGCAGCCCGCCGCTAAGGCTCGGTCGGCCGCATCGCGAAGGTCGGCGGCGTACCCGTGGGCAATCATTTCACCAATCGAACCCCAGTCCGAAACCAGTACGCCATCAAAGCCCATGCGGCCGCGCAGTTCACCCCAAACAAGGGCAGAATCGCCCGTTGCCGGAATCCCGTTGGCGGCGCTGAACGCGTTCATGACGGTGGCGGCTCCGGCCTTCACGCCGGCCTCAAACGGAGGCAAAATCCAGTTGTACAGCGTGTGCGCGCTGTAGTCGGTGGTGTGGTAGTCCTTGCCGGCCACCGGGAATCCGTAGCCCGCAAAGTGCTTCAGGCAGGCAGCCAAGGTCGTAGGGTCGTTCAGGTTGTCGCCCTGAAATCCGCGCACGCGGGCTTCTGCAATTCGCGCCCCGAGGTAGGGATCTTCGCCGGCGCCTTCCATCACGCGGCCCCAGCGTGGATCGCGGCTGATGTCGACCATGGGGGCGAAGGTCCAGTTAATGCCGTCGGCGGTGGCCTCAAGGGCTGCGGCGCGGGCGGAATTTTGAATGGCAGCAAGGTCCCAACTCGCAGCTTCGGCGAGCGGAATCGGCGTAAGCGTTTGGTATCCGTGGATTACATCCAGACCAAACAGAAGGGGAATTCCCAAGCGGGTCTCTTCGACCGCCACTTTTTGCAGGGCGCGAACCTCGTCCACGCCTGCGACATTGAGTACGGAACCAACTCCGCCACGCTTCAGCGCCGAAACACGCGCTTCAACCCAGTCGTTGCCGGCGGGCATGGGGCCGGTGGCGTTCCAAAACCCATTGTACTGGTTGGTTTGACCGACGAGTTCTTCGAGGGTCATTAGGGCCATCACGCTGTCTACACGGGCTGCTACGGGCTTAGTTTGGGCCGCAGCGGCCAGGGGAAGGGCGAAAAAGAGTAAGGTTCCGAAGCGCATAAACGAATAAAAATAAAAAAAGGGGGAGGGGCCAAAACCCCTCCCCCTAGGGGTACATCAACACCAATTCAACAGCTTACTGTACCGCAATTCGGGCTACGTGCTGGCCGCGCTCGCTTACCGTGCGCACCATGTAGACTCCTGGAATCCAGCCTTCGGTAGCAACGCGAGCCACACCGTTGGCAGACTCAGTAACGCGTACCACTTGACCGGTCAAGGTCGAAACCTCTACGCGGATGGCTTCAGCCGTCGTGTTTTCAACGACGAAGTAACCTTGAGCAGGGTTTGGGAACACGCGGGCAGATATCATACCCTCAGCAACAGAGGCATCAGCACCACATGCAAGGCATGAAGCGTAGCACACTACATCAAGGCTGTCGTTTTGACCAGAGACGCTTTGAAGCACGCGGTTGGTGAATCCGCCCGTGGTCAACGTGCAGGTTGAGTCGCTAGTGGTTGGGTCGAGCTGCTCGCTGCTGGCCCAGTTGTTCATTGAAAACTTGTACTCCCACTGGCCTGACATCAAGGGAAGCGTAACGCTGTACACCAAGTCGCCGTCGGCGTCGAGTAGTTCGTTGGCGTTACCGCTCCAGTTGTTGAACTGGCCACTCACGTACAGGTTGGTGAACGTGCCAACAAGGCCCGTCATGTCGACTTGGAACGTAATGTTCTGTGAGGTAGCGGGCGCAGGGCAGCTTCCGTCAGTAGTACACTCGCCAAAGCAGGTGGTCAGGCGGAAGTCGCTAGTTGAAGCGCTCATACCGCGGTCGTTGTAGGGTCCAACCGCACAGGGCTTACCTGCGAGGTTTTCCTTACAACCCCAGCTAGGGCAGTTCCCGTTCAAAAACGTGAAGTCTGAGGTCCATGCACTTGGTTTGCGGAGTGTTTTAGTGTACCGCGTTGTGCCCGGGATCAATGCCATTGGGTGGTCTCCTGGAACACCCATGCCTGTTCCTCCAGCAACGAATACACCGGTGGTGTCGACCGTCACGTTGGCCATATTCACCTGCCATGTCGCGTACTTGAAGCCGGTGCAGCTCGCGCACGACTGCCAGCATACTCCGGTTAAGATGGTATCGCCTTGAAGCTCAGCAAAACGGTTAGTGAATGCACCGGTTGTCTTGGTGCACGCTGAACCTGCGGTCAGGTTTTCTTGTCCGACCCAGCCGTCGAGGGTGAATTTGTACTCAATCGAGTCCTGGGTGAGGGGCAGAGTAACCGTCCACACTGAATCGTTTTCGGGATCGGTCATGGGGTTGCAGGTTCCGCACCAGTTGTTGTAGTCGCCATTGACGAACACGCCGCTGTACGTCGGGCCCGTGTAGCCGCGCATGTCCACGATGAACGTGACCTGCTTTTGTGCGAATCCGGCAAAAGCCATCACGAGCGCGCTCAGAGTAAGGAGTTTTTTCATAGTTGAGTTAAGTAATTGAAAAGGAATGGTAGTTTACTGAAACACGCGGATGTAGTCCACGTACATGGATTGAGGAAACACGGTAGTCGCGTCCGGCGAGCCGGGCCAGTTACCGCCGACTGCAACGTTAGCGATAAAGAAAAACGGCGCGTTATGGCGATAGGTGGCCGGATTCACGTGGCTGACGCTCACCGTGTGGTAGAGCTGGTCGTCCACGTAAAAACGAATATTGTCCTGAACCCAAATGATGCTGAACACGTGGTAGGCATCTGAAAAATCACCCTGCTGAAGGGTGTAGGTTCCGGTGCGGTAGGTGCTGACGCCACTTCCCTGCACGCCCCAGTGTGTGGTGCCGTGTACCTTGTGGGGCTCGTGACCCACGAGTTCCATAATGTCGGTTTCTCCGCACGCGGGCCAGCCCACCGTGCTGATGTTGGACCCAAGCATCCACAACGCAGGCCATATACCTTGGCCCTTGGGCAGCTTGGCGCGGATGTCAATTCGCCCAAACTGAAACTCCTTTTTGCCCTTGGTCGTAAGGCGTGCCGAGGTGTACTCGGATCCTCCAAACTGCTCTTTGCGGGCCGTAATAATCATTCGTCCGTTCTCGACGCGGATGTTGCTCGGGTCGTTCCGGTAGTTCTGAAGCTCGTTGTTTCCCCAGCCGTGGCCGCCGGTTTCGTAGTTCCAGTCGGCGGAATTCAGCGAGGTTCCTTCAAACTCCTCGTTCCACACCAGCGCATAGCCGGGGTAGCCTGTGGGAGTGACGTATCCGCTGTCGCTCCCGCTGTAGGGATCGTCGTTTTCGAGCGTAACCGTGTAAAATGGATTCGGAATCAGCACTTCAGAAGGCTGCGAAAAAGCAACCCAAAGTGTCTCGTCGTCTTCGTAGTCGGTGTCGCCCTTGACGGTGAAGCGCACTTCAGCATCTTGTTCACCTTTGGACCAGTTCAGCGTGCTCGACATTGGGACAAAGTCTGAGCCCGCTGTCGCGGTTTGGCCGACGAGTTCAACCTTGACGGATGCGGCCCGCGGAGCGGGCGCATCCAAGTGGACCGGGAACACGATTTCACGGTCGGCATCGCCCTCAGTGATGCGAACGTCTTCACCAACGAGCACCGGAACCTCTGCGGTTCGGCACGACATCAGCGTCAGCGCGGTGCCCCAAAGCAGAAGGTTCCGCATTAGTTCACCGACTGTAAGGTGTAGCGCCAAAGTCCGGTGCCCCAGTTCACTTCGATTTCCATCGTGCGCACGCCGCTGGCATCTTCGTTCGTCCACAAGATGTCGTAGGTGATGGAGTTGATCGGGCTGAACACCTCACCGCCGTTGGCGGCTTTGGGTAGGCCGATGAAGGCGCCGAGGCCCTCCATCTTGAGTTGGTCAGGAGCAGTCGCTGTGGCGGGCATCAGGGTGAACGCATGCGTTCCGCTGCCCCAAGCGGCTTGAGCACCGGTCAGCACGCTTTCGGGGAAGCAGCCGTCTGCGGCCACTCCCATGTAGGTTTCGGCCCAAATATCGCCTTTGGTGTCGTACTCGACGCTGCCGTCGGCCTTAAATACCCACTCGTCGTTGTACGCGCAGGGACGGTCGGTTGCGGCCGTCGCCCCAATGGCCCACCATGTTTGGGCGCCCCCTGGGGGACCTACCCACAGTGATCCCGCAATGGGAGCAAGTTTCCACGTGCGTTCTGTACAACTTGTCATGAATTCCATCAGGCCTGTGCAGGGGGGTGCCGCGTCTTGTGAAATCACCACTTGCGCGGAATCCACGGCCATTCCGCCTTGGTTAAAGACGTAGTGCTTCACCGTGTAGGTTCCGGCACGCGATATCGTGATCGTCGCTTCAGCGCCCTCGGCGAGGGTTCCGTTGGACACTTCCCAATTGTACATGAAGGGATCTCCGGTGGCCGTACTCGTGAGCTGTACGGTGTTGGAATCCACCATGGTCACAGTGAACGACGCGGTCGGCAGGTCGCCCAACTCAGATTTTTTAGCCTCGTAGGGTTCGCAGGCCACGGCAGCCAGCAAGCTCGCTGCGGCAATTAACGGTGCAAAAAACTTCATTAGTAGTTCGGATTTTGAGTGAGGGCGCCTTGGGCGGCGTCGAGTTCAGTTTGGGGAACGGGTAGCCATTCGTGCTTGTTGGCGACAAAACCTTTTGCGCCTAGGACTTCTGCTGCCTTGTTGGTGCGCACGAGGTCAAAGAATCGGTGTCCTTCGGTCGCGAGCTCCATACGGCGCTCGTGGGCGATGGCATCCAATAGCGCGGAACCGCTGGCTTGGACGGGCTGCATGCTCACGCGCTGGCGCACTTGGTTGAGGTAGCCGCGGGCCGTGGCCTCGCTTCCGCCGCTGCGCGCCAGGGCTTCAGCAGCCATGAGCAGCACATCAGAATAGCGAATGACGCGTACGTTGTTGCCCCAGTTGAGTGCAGGCTCTCCGTCGGCAGAGAGGCCAGACTGGCGCGGAGCATACTTCTTAATAAAGTAGCCCGTGTTCTGGTAGCCGGGAGTGTAGGTTCCGCCCGCAATCGAGTCGGCCACAATAATGGTGTGCGCACGGCGAGTGTCTCCAGCCATCGCGTCGTAGAGCTCTTGGCTAACGGGGGCAAATCCCCATCCCGTCGAGTACTCAGGGCCGCTGTAGTCGCGCATGCCGCACATCTGCACGCCCACGTTGCCTTCTCCGTAGCCTGAACCGAAGACTTCCCAGCCCACCGTCGAGTTCTCAGAGTAGGCGATTTCAAACACGCTCTCGGGACCGTGCTCGTTGGCGCGGGTAAAGATGTCGGCAAAGTTGGGCGTCAGGGTGTAGACTCCCGACTGAATGACCTCTTCGCAGAGCTGCGCCGCATCGGCCATGTTGGTGTTCATGTAAAGGTATCCGCGGGCCAAAAGCGCTTTAGCGGCGCCTTGGGTAGCACGTCCTTTTTCAGAGGCACCCACCTCAAGGGGCAGGTTGGGGATCGCGGCGAGCAGGTCAGCTTCTACCTGCGCAAAAATCTGCTCGGGTGTCGCCATCGTGACCTCGTAGTACTCCTGTGGGCTCAGCGTTTTGGTAATCAGC
>JBDLUG010000040.1:0-10699 GCA_039805405.1 Bacteroidota bacterium | reverse complement strand
GCCGATTGGATTCTTTTGGACGCTTCGGCCACTGAGGTCGGACGCTGGTCGGTCAAGGGCCTCAACCCCTACTTTCACGACGCAGACGAAGTCGAGCGCACCCTGCGTGCCGAATCCGAAATCATGGGCTACGCGCCCTCTGTCGAGAAAGTATTTTTCTATGGAGCCGGATGCTCGTCTGCCGCGTTAAACGCCATCATCGCCAACGGTCTTGAGCGCGTATTTACCGGAGCCAGCGTCTTAGTTGACCACGACTTGCTGGCGGCGGCCTACGCCACCTACTTTGGTGAGCCGCACATCGCGTGCATCCTCGGAACCGGTTCCAATTCATGCTACTTTGACGGTACTGCCGTGCACGAAGAGGTCCCGGCGCTTGCCTACATTTTGGGCGACGAGGGTTCTGCGAGCTACATCGGCAAACGTTTGGTGCGCGACTTTCTCTACAAGCGCTTGCCCGCCGACCTGCATGCTGCCTTTGTCGGAGCCTACGGCGTCGGCAAAGCCGAAATCTTTCAGGCAGTCTACAACGAGCCCAATGCCAACGTCTACCTCGCCAACTACGCGCGATTCGCTGGCGACCACGCCGAGCATCCCTATATTCAAGAGATTGTATTCGAGGGATTTAAGGCCTTTATCGAGTTCCACGTGCTCTGCTTCGCCGAGGCCCGCCAAGGTGCCCAGGTGAACTTCGTGGGTTCGGTAGCCAAGGCTTTTGAGCCGCTGCTCCAAAAGGCCTGCGCCGAAGCCGGCGTTCGCTACGGACGCACCCAAGCCAAGCCGGTTAACCGCTTGGTGGAGTACCACATTGACGTGCTGCGGGTTCTCGAACCCCAAGCGCTGTGATCCGCGGATTTCTTTTTGACCTCGACGGGGTGCTGGTCGACACGGCCCAGTACCATTTTTTGGCCTGGCAGCGCATGGCTGCCGAGCTCGGAATTCACTTTGGCGAGGCCGAAAACGAGCAGCTCAAGGGCGTTTCGCGGGCAGAATCACTCAACCGAATCCTCGCGTGGGGCGGCAAAACCTTAAGTGACGCCGAAAAGCAGCACTGGATGACCCTCAAAAACGACTGGTACCTCGAGCTGGTTCGGGGCATGCCGGCCGACGACTACTTGCCCGGAGCCCACGAATTCCTGCGTGCCAGCCGTGCCGCGGGAATCAAGGTTGCGCTGGGTTCCGCCTCCAAAAACGCGCCGCTCATTCTCGAACGATTGGGCTGGATTCCGCTGTTTGACGCACTGGTCGACGGCAACGTGGTGACCGCGTCCAAGCCCGACCCCGAAGTTTTTCTCGAAGGCGCCCGCCGCCTCGGCCTAAAGCCTGAAGAGTGTGTGGTGTTCGAAGATTCCGAAGCCGGAGTCGAAGCCGCCCGCCGCGGAGGCATGAAGGTGGTCGGAATCGGCCAGGGCCTGGACGCGGACCTACTCGTCACGGGACTTGACCGGCTTACTCCAGATCAGGTCGCCCAACTCTAACTAGCAACTCGTAACTAGCAACTCGCTATGAAGCCCCCCATTCAGATTGATCCCTGGCGCGTCGTCGAAACGTCGTGGACGCCCGAAGCCCACATTATGAGCGAGAGCCTCTTCGCATTGGGCAACGGCCGCATGGGCCACCGCGCCAACCACGAAGAAGCGTTCAGCGGCAAGCACCTCAACGGCAGCTATATCGCCGGGGTGTACTACCCCGACAAAACCAAAGTAGGCTGGTGGAAGAACGGCTACCCCGAGTACTTTGCCAAGGTGCTCAACGCGGTGAACTACGTGGGCATTGACCTGCGCGTCGACGGCGAAGTAGTCGACCTCTACACCGCCCAGGTTTCGGACTTTTACCGCGAGCTCGACATGGAGCACGGGGTGCTGACCCGGCGCTTCGCCGCCCAATTGGCGAACGGCGCCACCGTAACCGTCGAGGCCCAGCGCTTTTTGAGCGTGGTGCGCGACGAGGTTTCGGCACAGTCCTACTCGGTGACGGTGGACCGCGCCGCCGAGGTGGTGCTGACGCCCTACCTGGACTTCAACGTGGTGAATTCCGACGCCAACTGGGACGAAACCTTTTGGGCGCAAGAAGGCCACGGCGCCGGCAAATGGGTCAAGGCCCGCACCAAGAAACTGGACTTTTTTGTGGCTGCCGCGATGGAGTGCCACCTCGAAGGCACCCAGGGTCAGGCCGAAGGCCGCGAAGGCTACGCTGCCCAGGTATTCAGCCTTAAGGCCGACGCCGGGCGCGCCTACACCCTGCACAAGTACGTGGGTGTGGTGTCGTCGATGAATGCTCCGGCCGCCGAGGTCGAAGCACAGGCCCAAGCCCGCGCCTCCGAAGCCATGGGTGCCGGCTATGAAGCCCTACTCGCCGAACAGCGCCAGGCCTGGCGCGCCAAGTGGGACCTCGCCGACATCGTGATCGACGGCGACGATTCCGCCCAGCAGGGAATCCGTTTTAACATTTTTCACCTGCTTCAAACGTTTACGGGCGTGGATCCGCGCCTGAATATTGGTCCCAAAGGGTTCACCGGCGAGAAGTACGGCGGCTCAACCTACTGGGACACCGAGGCCTACTGCCTGCCGTTTTACCTCGCGTCGACCGACCCCGAAGTCGGCCGCAACCTGCTGGTTTACCGCTACAAGCAGCTCGACAAGGCCATCGAGAACGCCGCCAAGCTCGGGTTTACCGACGGCGCTGCCCTCTACCCGATGGTGACCATGAACGGCGAAGAGTGCCACAACGAGTGGGAAATCACCTTTGAAGAAATCCACCGCAACGGCGCCATTTCATACGGAATCTACACCTACCTGCGCCACACCCGCGACTACGGCTACTTGGCCGAGGGCGGACTCGAGGTGCTGGTCGCCATTGCCCGATTCTGGGCCCAGCGCGTCAACTGGAGCGACGACAAAGAGCAGTTCGTGATCCTGGGCGTAACCGGTCCGAACGAGTACGAAAACAACGTCAACAACAACTACTACACCAACTTCATGGCGTCGTGGTGCTTGGAGTACGCGGCGGAATGCGCCGAATACCTGGCCCAAAACCAGCCCGAGGCCTACGCGGCCCTCGCGGCCAAAATGGACCTCGACGAAGACGAGCTCGAGCAGTGGGAGGCGATTCGAACCAACATGTACTACCCGTACAGCGAAAAGCACGAAGTATTCCTTCAGCAGGACGGATTCTTGGACAAGGAACTCGTGCCTGTGGCCCAGCTGGACCCCGCCGAGCGCCCGATCAACCAAAAGTGGAGCTGGGACCGCATCCTGCGTTCGCCCTACATCAAGCAGGCCGACACCCTGCAGGGCATGTTCTTCTTCGAAGACCGCACCCCCGTCGAAACCCTGCAGAAGCACTTTGACTTCTATGAGCCGCTCACCGTACACGAAAGCTCGCTTTCGCCCAGCGTGCACACGGTACTAGCCTGCCGCCTCGGCTACGCCGCCAAGGCCTACGAGCTCTACCACCGCACCGCGCGCTTGGACCTCGACGACTACAACAAAGAGGTGTACCAAGGCCTGCACGTGACTGCCATGGGCGGAGCCTGGATGGCCGTCGTCTACGGATTTGGCGGAATGCGCCTGGTCGGCGAGGACCTGCACTTCAAGCCGTTCTTGCCCGAGCAGTGGGGCGGAATCACCTTTCACCTGCGCTGGCGCGGCGCCCTCCTGTCGGTGCGTGTGGAGCAGAATCAATTGACCGTCCGTAACTTAGAGGGTGCTTCGGCCGAGTTCTATGTGGGCGAAACACGGCACACCTTGGCCGCCGGCGCGCAACAAACATTTAGCCTCGCATGAAACGTTTAGCTCTAGCTGGCTTTGCCGCCGTCCTGCTCGCCGCCTGTGGCGGTTCCGGATCCGTTGACCTCGGCGACGAATACGCGGGCCTCGGCTGGCGCCCCGTCGACCTTTCGGCCGAGGGCGTGACCAAGATTTACGCCACCGACTACCTTCTGAGCGAGCTCGACGAGTGGACCTTTCCCGAGGGCCTCAAGGTCGAATGGCAGGCAGATTCGTCGATCTGGCGGGTCACCGGCCGCATGACCCAACCCATGGGGGTCGCGAGTATCGAAGCCGCGGGCGGAACCTACCACCTGGTGCTGCGCCAAGCTCCGGTCCAAGAGGTTGAATTTGCCCTGCCGCTCAACCCGGGCGACAGTGCGGCCACGGCCTACCTTATCGGAACCTTTAACGCCTGGAACCGCAGCAGCCACCCCATGGTGCGCGACACCGCCAACGTGGCTCGCTTGAAGCTCAACCTGAAGCCCGGCCGCTACGAATACAAGTTCACCGTGGGCGGCATTGAGGTCAACGACCCCGCCAACCCCACCAAGGTGCCCAATGGTTTGGGCGGATCCAACGACATCCTGGTCGTGGCCGAGCCGGGAAGTCCCTGCCGGCCCATTCAGATTGTGGGCGAACAGGACGGTGAACTCGTCGTAGAGAGCCTAAGGGGCCAAACGCTCCTCGCGTTCTGGAATACGTACCAACTCGAAGTGCGCGTGGGGCCTGACTCGACGCTTCGCGTGAAAATTCCGGCCGAAGCCTCGCAGACCGAGCGCAGCCAACTTCACCTCTACACCTTTAACGCAGACCGCTTTGGGGGAGAGGCCATGGTTCCGCTTCACGAGGGGCACATCCTGGCGTCAACGGCCCAACTGCGCCGCGACGACTGGGAATCTGCGACGATGTACTTCGCCCTGGTCGACCGGTTTAGCAACGGCAACCCCCTCAACGACAAGCCCCTAAACCGTCCAGACGTTTTGCCGGCCAACGACTACCACGGTGGCGACGTCGAAGGCGTGCAGCAGCGCCTCGAGAAGGGCTACTTCAACTCGCTCGGATTCAATACGATATGGCTGTCGCCGCTGCACCGCAACCCGCAGGGCGCCTGGGGCCTCTGGAACAAGGGGGGCGTGTTCACCCGCTTCTCGGGCTACCACGGGTACTGGCCCAGCAGCACGTCCCAGCCCGACGCGCGCATGGGCACGGCCGAAGAAATCCGGAGCTTTAATCAGGTTGCTCACGAACGCGGATTCAATACGCTGATTGACTTTGTCGGCCACCACGTGCACCTCGAGCACCCCGTGCTCAAGGCCCACCCGGACTGGATTACCTCGCTCTACCTGCCCGATTCGTCGCTGAACACCGAGCGCTGGGACGACCACCGTCTGACCACTTGGTTTGACAAGCACCTTCCCACCCTGGATTCGCGCAACCCCAAGGTGGTGGCGGCCATGACCGATTCTGCCCTGCCCTGGATTCAGGACTACGGCTTTGACGGATTCCGCCACGATGCGTCCAAGCACGTGGACCTGCTCTACTGGCGCACCTTGACGCGCAAGCTTAAAGAGCGGGTAGCACACGCCGAGGGCCGCCGGCTCTACCAAATTGGCGAAACCTACGGGTCGCCAGAACTTATCAACAGCTATGTGGGCAGCGGGCTGCTCGACGCGCAGTTTGACTTCAACCTTTACGACGCGGCCGTGGCCTTCTTTGGGCACTTGGGCGGAACCGCTCCGGCGCTCCAAGCCACCCTTGAGGCCAGCCTCGCGACCTACGGACCCAACCACCTGATGGGCAACATCAGCGGCAACCAAGACCGTCCGCGCTTTGTCTCGCTAGCATCGGGCCACGTGTCTCCCAACGAGGACACCAAGCTCGCCGGCTACACCCGCGCCACGCCCAAGGCGACCGACGCCGGGCTGGACCGCCTTGCCATGCTGCACGCCTTCAACTGCGCGATTCCCGGAATTCCGGTGTGCTACTACGGCGACGAGGTCGGCCTTGAGGGCGCCAACGACCCCGACAACCGCCGCGATATGGACTTTGAAGCATCTGGGCGCCCCTCGCCCTTCAGCAAGTCCCAGCGCCTCCTGCGCTCGCGCACGGCCGACGTCTTTCAGGAGCGCCGCGCCAGTCTTGCACTGTGCTACGGCCAGACCTCGGTGCGTTCGCTGGGCGACGACGTGCTCATTATCACCCGGACCTACCCCGGCGAAACCGTGCGCATCGTGTTCAACCGCGGAGACCAAGCCGTTGCAGTGCGCGTGAACGACCTCGGTCCCGACGCGCGCGTCGTAGCGGGAGAGGGAACGCTGAGCACGCTTAAAGCTGAGATTCCGCCCCGAAATTTTGCCTACATCAAATCCAACAAGTAACCCTTTTTTATGAAGAAGTTCCTCGCTCTTGCAGCTGCTGGCCTCATGGCCGCCGCATGCGCCCCGAAGGCCGCTGAAGAAACGGCCCACGCGTTTCACCCGGACTGGTCCAAAAACGCCGTGATCTATGAGGTCAACGTGCGCCAGTACACCCCTGAAGGCACCCTGGACGCCTTTGAAAAGGAGTTGCCCCGCATCAAAGATTTGGGAGTGGACATCCTTTGGTTCATGCCCATGAGCCCCATCGGCGTTGAAAAGCGCAAGGGCGAGCTCGGATCCTACTACAGCATCTCAGACTACACCGCCATCAATCCCGAATTCGGCGACAGCGCGGACTTTGCCCGCGTGGTAGACGAGGCGCACAAGCTCGGAATGAAGGTGATTCTGGACTGGGTTCCGAACCACACGTCGTGGGACCACCACTGGATGACCGAACACCCTGAGTTCTACTACCGCGATTCCGCCACAGGCGAAATCAGCAACGGCCGCAACGACCACAACCAGCCCACCGACTGGACCGACGTGGCCGAGCTTGACTACGCCAACAAGGAACTGTGGACCGCGATGCAGGGCGAGCTGATGTGGTGGCTTAAGAATATGAAGATCGACGGATTTCGCTACGACATGATGGGCGGGCAGCCGCTCGAGTTTTGGCAAGAGACCAACGCCATGCTCCGCGCGGCCAATCCCGAGATCTTCCTTCTGGGTGAAACCGAGTTTTACTGGGCCCACGAGTCGCAGTGCGACATGACCTACGGATGGGAATTCCACCACCTGCTCAACAAGGCCTGCCAAGGCGAGGACGTCGCGACGATCGACGCGTACTTGGAGCGCCAAGAAAAGGACTTCCCGCAGGACGGATACCGTATGTACTTCATCGACAACCACGACGAGAATTCGTGGAACGGAACCGTCGAGAAGCGCATCGGCGCCAACGCACAGGCGGCATACGTCATCTGTGCCACGATGGAGCAGGGCATGCCCCTGATCTACAGCGGTCAAGAGGTGGGCCTCAACAAGTCCCTACGCTTCTTTGAGCGCGACACGATCGACTGGAGCCGCCCGTCGCAGGCCGACTTTTATGCCAAGGTGAGCGCGCTCAAGCACAATAACCCCGCGTTGAACAGCGGTGATTTTGGCGGAACCCAGAAGCGCATCACCACCGGGAATCCACGCGTCTATGCGTTCAGCCGTGCCACGGACGGCAACAGCGTAGTCGTGTTCACCAACTTTGACGCCGCCAAGGCCGAAGTAACGTATTCAGGGGCGCCCGCCGGCACCTACACGAACCACTTCACCGGCGAGTCTTTTGAGCTGGCTGAGGGCGGGACTTTGAGTCTTCCGGCACACGGATTTCTCGTCCTGACGAAGTAGTACGTTTTTAAAATCCGGTTATAACCGGATTTTTGGGGGTCCCCGCCGCGCGCTGCGCGGCGGGGATTTTCTTTGGGCCCTGCCCAAAAAAAGAGCGCCGCCCCTTGCGGGACGGCGCTCCAACCAATGTGCAAAACAGCGCGAACGCGGCCTCACACCAAACCAGTGCTAAGGTTGTTTGGAGCACCCCCCCCCCCCCCCATTGGAGGGTCTTTTTAACCAATTTAACGGCGAAATTGCCCAAAAACATCCCCAAGCTAGTCGAGGACTTTCAAAAAGCCTTAGTGGCCCCCTTCTGAGGACAGCTGGTCGAGGTCCACACCGCGCGATTTGAGCACGCGAGCGACGGTTACCGCATAAAATGCGAGGTAGGCAAAGCACACGACTCCGACCCAAAACGATAGGCGAAGGCCGAGGAGCGCATCGTCGGCCAGGTAGCCCTGAAGCAAGCTGACGATTCCGCCGCCCATGATCATCATGATGAGCGCGTTGGACGCCTGCGGAGTACGTCCGCCAAGGCCCGTAATCGCCAGGGTAAAGATGCACGGCCACAGGGTGGAGGCAAAAAGTCCGACGCTCAAGAAGGCATAAATGGCCAAGGGGCCTTCGGCGTTCATGCCGAGAATTAGGGCCGCAGCACCCGCCACCGAATAGTACAGAAGCTGGCGCGCAGGGTTGCCTTTGGTGCTCCAGTCGAGAAGTGTGAGCAGCGCGATGGCGGCGAGGTAGGGCAAAAACGCGACCGCGTTGTGGCCCGCTGCGGTGTTGACTGCGAGAAACACGCCAAAGGCCGCAAGGGGCATCACCCAGCGCATGGCTTGGCGCGCGGTTCCGCTCAAGCCCATCGCGCCTGAGGCCGCGGTCCACCGTCCGATCATCAGTGACGCCCAGTAGAGCGACACGTAGGGCGCGATTTCGTGCAGGGCAACCCCCTGAAACTTCTCGAGGTAGGCCGGCAAATTGCTGGCCGTCGAAACCTCCACGCCGACGTAGACAAAAATGGCGATCATGCCCATCCACACTTGCGTCATGCCGAGGGTTCCGGACGGAGCCTCGACCTGCACCGCATCCGATTCCTCAGCTGCTGGTCCGCCAAAATCGGACTTCCAAAAAATGAATCCGAACAGCGTAAACAGCGCGCCGAGCGCGAGGTACGGAAGCTTGACCGCCTCAATGTCCAAGGTCGTGGTTGCGGTTGCGCCGATTCCAAAAATCGCAATGCTGACTACGAGCGGACCCAGCGTGGTTCCCAGGTTGTTCACCCCGCCGGCCATGCTGAGGCGCTGCGAACCAGTTTCAGCTGTTCCGAGGGCAATCGCCAACGGATTCGCCACGGTTTGCTGAAGGCTGAATCCAAGTCCCACCACGAGCAGTCCCGCCAGCAGAAGCGGAAACGACGCCTGGTTGGCCGCCGGAATAAACAGAAGGGTTCCGAGGGCGCTGATCCACAGGCCGATTCCGAGCGACTTTCCGTAGCCAACCGTTGCGACCAAATCTTTGCCCCACAAGCGCGTCAGCAGCAAGTAACCCAGCGCGCCCACCGTGTAGGCCACATAAAAGATGAACGAAATCATCTGGCTCTGCCACTGCTCCAAACTGAGCTTGCTTTGAAAAACCGGAATCAAAATGTCATTACTGGCGGCGACGAACCCCCAAAAAAAGAAAACCGAAACCAAAATGGCGAAGTGCTTGCGCATGGCGAATGTGTTATGGTATTGGCTACTAATATAGCGCATTCGCAAGGTTGGCCGGTTGGCTGAGATTGGCTCGTTGGCTTTGGGGGGTTCGATGCTGCGTTTGCTGCGCCCAAGCTGCGAAGCAGCCCTAGCCCCGAAGGGGCCGTAGCGCGAAGCGCCGAAGGCGCGAAGGGCCGTAGCGCGAAGCGCACGACATTCACCCCCCTTGTTCGGTTATAACCGGATTTTACTTTTTCGCGCGCGTGCCAGAAGCGCGTAGCGAGAAACAGCCCAAATGGACCCAGCCGCACAGCGGCCCAAGCTGCGAAGCAGCCCTTAGCCCCGAAGGGCCCCTAGCGCGAAGCGCAAAAAGCTAACGAGCCAACCTTGCCAACGAGCCAGCCAACCTCGCTAATTCAGCCAAGGTCGCGGATCCTGGTTCTGCGTGTTCATCCACAGCTCAAAGTGCAGTGTGGCGGCACCAGTTTCGGGGTCTTCCATCACGCGGCCAAGGGCCTCTTTGGTGTCGACCTTGGATCCTTTAGCGACAAACACTTCGGCCAAATTGGAGTACACGGTGAAGTAGTTGCCGTGGCGAATCAGCACGACCTTGCCGGCCCCGGGAACACTCACGACCGAAGCGACTTCGCCCTGAAACACGGCGCGGGCTGTGGACTTCGCGGGGGTTCCGATGTCGACACCTGGGTTCTTAATGGTGACGCCCGCGGCTCCCGGAACCGCATTCTCTCCAAATGTTTGCGTGATCACGCCCCGCTCGACGGGCCACGGAAGCTTTCCGCGGTTGGCCGCAAAATCTTTGGCGAGGGCCGCAGCTTCAGGCGTCAGCGAGTATCCGCCGCCCACGTCCTTGGCGCCCGTCCTGCCAGCGGACGCCTCGCGCTGCTTGCGAAGTTCTTCCTTGATGATGGCCGCAATTTGCTTCTCGAGTTTGGCCAGCTCCTGCTTCTTTTTCTTGATTCCGGTCGCGATCTGACCCTCTTTCTTTTTGAGCGCGTTCAGTGCCTTGGCCTGCTGGGCGCGTTCTTCGGCGAGCAGCTGCTTCTGACGCAGCTCTTGACCCAGCAACTCCTTTTGACGGTTGCGCTCGACTTCCACGGCTGCGACTCGTTGGGCCTGCGCCTCTTGGTACGAACGAATTTCTTCGACCTTCTCTTTGCGGAACTCGGTGTACTGCCGCAAGTAGTTCATCCGCTTAATGGCCATTGACAGGTTTTCGGATCCGAGAATGAATCGAAGTGCCTGCTCGGTCGAACCGCGCTGCTGCGCTTGGCGAAGCATTTCGGCGTACTCCTGCATCATTTGGTCGATTTCGCGGTCCTTGGCCGCGATATCCCCCTGCAGTCGGGCGATTTCGGACTCGCTTTGGCGGACCTGGGCCTGAACGTTGCGAATCAAAGCCTCGCGGGCCTTGAGCTTTTTCTCAAGGGCACGTAGCTCACCGAGGGTGAGGTCGCGGTCCTTGCGGGTCTTGGACAGCAGCTCG
>JBDLUG010000039.1:0-10725 GCA_039805405.1 Bacteroidota bacterium | reverse complement strand
GCATGTACCTCGGCCCAGGGGTCATGTACACCATTAACACGGCCTTTTCGACGGGACTCACCCTGGTGTTTATGTTTCAGGTGGACCCGAAGTTGAGCTGGATCACACTGGCTCCGATGCCCGTGCTCGTATGGGCCATTTATCGGGTTTCGACGCTCATTAACCAGCGAAGCCACGCTGTCCAGGAGCAGCAGTCCGCCATTAGTACGCTCGCCCAAGAGACCTTTAGCGGAGTCCGCGTGCTCAAAGTCTACAGCCTTGAATCTGAGCAAACCGAGCGCTACGCCGAGAGCTCGGCCCAGAGCTATGCGCTCAACCGCGGGCTTTACCGCGTCAATGCCCTGTTCGCGCCGCTCATGATGATGCTTGTGGGACTCAGTACTGTACTGACGGTGTGGATCGGCGGTGAGGGCGTTATCGAGGGTCGCCTCAGCCCCGGTGTCATCGCGGAATTTGTATACTACGTGGGCCTTTTGACCTGGCCCATTGCCAGCATCGGATGGGTGATGAGCCTGATTCAGCGCGCCGAGGCCTCGATGGAGCGCATCAACGACTTTTTGACGGTGGTTCCAGCGGTCGCGACGCCAGAGGGAGCCCACAATGCATCGGTGCAGGGAGCCTGGACGTTTGAAAACGTTTCGTACACCTATCCCGATAGCGGAATTCAAGCCCTTCACAACGTGTCGTTTACGGTTCAGCCCGGCGAGACGGTCGTGGTGGTGGGGCGTACGGGCTCAGGCAAATCCAGCCTCGTGGGACTCATGAACCGCCTCATGGATCCGACCTCGGGGCGCGTGCTTCTTGACGGCGTAGATCTGCGCCAGTGGGACGTTCAGGCCCTTCGGGCTTCGGTCGGAACCGTGCCTCAGGATCCCTTTCTCTTCAGCGATTCGATCGCCGACAACATCGCATTCGGCAGCCTCAACGCCGACCGAGCCGAAGTTGAGCGCCAAGCTGAACTCGCCGACGTGGCTGATGACATTCGCGGGTTTCCGCAAGGGTTCGACACGATGGTGGGCGAGCGCGGCGTGACCCTTTCGGGCGGACAAAAGCAGCGCGTGAGCATTGCGCGGGCCCTGATGAAGCACCCGCCTGTCCTGCTCTTTGACGATGCGTTGAGCGCAGTAGATACTGAAACCGAGGTGACCATTCTCAGCAACCTCAAGGCGCGCCTTGAGGGGATGACCGCAGTGCTCATCACCCAGCGCCTCAGCTGTGTTCACCTGGCTGACCGCATCATCGTGCTCGACAACGGCCAGGTAGTCCAGCAGGGCAGCCACAGCGAGCTTGTGCAGCAACCGGGTCTGTACGCTGAATTGTACGCGCTTCAATCTCAAAAATCGTGATTCCGCACCCCAACCTCGTCGCTGGGGTGCTCGAAGTCCTCGAGCGGACCTTTGGCCAGCGCCTCTATGCCGACCGCGTGGTTGACCAAGTTTTGCGCGCCAACAAGCGCTGGGGTGCGCGCGACCGAGCCTTTGTGGCCGAGCACAGCTATGAACTCGTGCGATGGTGGGGCCTGTTGTGGCACCTCCACGGGTCTGAACCCGTTGTCAAGCGCAAGCAGCTCAAAGAACTCTTTGACACCTACTGGACCTGGCGCACTGAGGGCATGAACGTGCCCGCAGACCTCGACGTCGCCCTGGCCCAGAGCTACGCGCCTTGGTTTGCCGAGCGCGCGGCGGCTGAACTCGGTTCAGACTGGCCGGCGCTTGCCACCGCCCTCAACCGACCTGCCCACGTCGTGCTTCGCGCCAATACCCTTAAGACGACGCGCGACGCCGTGCTCGAACGCCTTACCGCCGAAGGCGTGGCTGCAGAACTCAGCGACGTGGCCCCCGACGCCCTGGTTTTGGCCAAGCGTCCACGTCTGCAGCACCTCGAGAGCTTCAAGGACGGCTGGTACGAGGTGCACGACGGCGGATCGCAGCGCATTGCCGCCTACCTAGACCCCCAACCCGGCGACCGAATTCTCGACGGATGCAGTGGGGCAGGAGGCAAGGCCCTTCACGCAGCAGCCCTCGCCGGCAACCGCGCTGAAATTCGCTGCATGGACGTCGAGGCCTACAAGCTCGGCGAAGCTGAAAAGCGCGCCTTGCGCGCGGGCGTCAACGGCATCCGGACCGAACTCATTCGCTCACCCCGCGACGTGCAGCGCCACGCGGGCTGGGCCAACAAGATGCTTCTCGACGTTCCGTGCAGCGGAACCGGCGTCATCCGCCGCGACGTCGACACCAAGTGGAAGCTTCAGCCCGAGCACCTCGAGCGCACCCGCGAAACGCAGTACGGCATTTTGCGCGACTATTCTGAGGCGCTTCAGTCGGGCGGAACCCTCGTGTACGCCACCTGCAGCATTCTGCGCAGCGAAAACGAAGACCAGGTCCGCCGCTTTCTCGACGAGCAGGGCGGCGCCTACGAACTCCGCGAAGAAGTCCGCATCACCCCCGAGCACCCGCACAGCGACGGCTACTATGTGGCGGTGCTGCACAAGCACTAGATTTAAGGCTATGATTACCGAAAGCCCCAGCAACCACGACCACCTCGAGACCTGGTCGGTGCGCCAGCTCCTCGAGGGAATTAACGCCGAAGACCGCCGCGTGCCCGACGCCGTGGCCGAGGCCATCCCCGCACTCGAGGCGTTGGTCGAGCAGCTCGTGCCGCGCATGCAGCAGGGCGGACGCCTCTTCTACATCGGCGCCGGAACCTCAGGCCGCCTGGGCATCGTCGACGCCTCTGAATGCCCGCCGACCTACGGGGTTCCGCACGGAATGGTCGTCGGAATCATCGCCGGGGGCGACGGCGCGATCCGCAAAGCCGTGGAATTCGCCGAGGACGACCCCGATCAAGCCTGGATCGACCTACAGGAGCACCGCATCGAGCCCCTCGACACCGTCGTGGGAATCGCCGCCAGCGGACGCACCCCCTAC
Organism: Bacteroidota bacterium; assembly: GCA_039805405.1. Lineage (GTDB taxonomy): Bacteria > Bacteroidota > Bacteroidia > Flavobacteriales > Schleiferiaceae > TMED14. The sequence goes on along the minus strand of JBDLUG010000039.1, from coordinate 7,798 downwards.
GTTGTGGGTGGACTTAACCAAGCCCGCGCCGCCGGCTGCCTGACCGGCTGCATCGTCTGCAACCCCGACTCGGCCGTCGCCGCCGCCGCGGAATTCCCGGTCGTGGCCGTAGTCGGCCCCGAATTCGTGACCGGCAGCACCCGAATGAAATCCGGAACCGCCCAAAAACTCCTGCTCAACATGCTAACCACCACGGTCATGATCCGCCTGGGCCGCGTCCAGGGCTCGCGCATGGTCGACATGCAGCTGAGCAACCACAAACTCGTGGAGCGCGGCGCGCGCATGGTCGCTGAGGGCACCGGACTGAACGATTCTGAGGCCCGCGCGTTGCTATTAGAGCACGGCAGCGTTCGCCGCGCCATCGACCAATGGAAGCACAGCAACCCACCGCGCGCATAGTCGGCGCCGGAATCGCCGGAATCGCCTCAGCCATCCGCTGGGCCCGAAAGGGCTATGCGGTGCACGTCCACGAGGCCAACACCTACCCGGGCGGCAAACTCAGCCAGTTCCAGCTCGGCGACTACCGCTTCGATGCGGGCCCGTCGCTTTTTACCCTTCCGTTTTTGGTCGACGAGCTCTTCACCCTCTGCGAAGAGGATCCGCGCGACCACTTCAACTACCTCAAAAAGACCGAAGAGTGCCGCTACTTCTGGGACGACGGAACCCGCCTGACCGCCCACAGCGACCCTTCAGAGTTTGCCGCTGAGGCCGAGCGCGTCCTTGGAGAGCCCGCGCACAACGTGCGTGCCCACCTCGACCTGGCTCGCCGGCAGTACGAGGCCACCAAGGGGCTGTTTTTGGAGCGCTCCCTGCACAAAGCATCGACCTACCTGCGGCGCGACGCCCTGCCGGCGTTGGCTGCCGTGCCGAGCCTCAAGCTGACCCAAACCATGCACGAGGTGCACGCCCGGCGCTTTCGCAGCCCCAAAACGGTGCAGCTCTTTGACCGCTTTGCGACCTACAACGGCTCGACGCCCTACCAAGCTCCGGGCACGCTGGCGATGATTCCGCACCTTGAATTTGGCTTCGGAACCTTCGTTCCCTACGGCGGAATGGTGGCCATTACCGAATCGCTCGTTGCGCTTGCCGAGCGCCAAGGTGTTCAGTTTCACTACGGCCAGCGCGTCGAGCGCATCCGCGTCAATGGCCGCCGCGCCACAGGTATTCAGGTGGGCGGAACCGAGCTCCCCGCCACCGTCGTGGTGAGCAACATGGACGTCACGCCGACCTACCGCCGTCTGCTCCCCGACCTCAAGGCCCCCGAAAAGACCCTTGGCCAGGAACGCTCCTCGTCGGCCCTGATTTTTTACTGGGGTGTGCGGCGCGAGTTCCCCGAGCTCAACTTGCACAACATTCTCTTTGCCAACGACTACGAGGCAGAATTCCGCGACCTGTTCACGAACAAAACGCTCCACGACGACCCGACCGTCTACATCCACATCACGAGCAAGGACCTCGAGGGCGAGGCGCCGTCCGGAGGCGAAAACTGGTTTGTCATGATCAATGCTCCGGCCGACTACGGACAAGATTGGGCTTCGTGGCGCGCGAAAGCGCGGGCCTCGGTACTCGCCAAGATTGAGCGGGCGCTGGGCGTCGACGTGGCCCCATTGATCGAGGTCGAAGAGGTACTTGACCCGCCGACCATCCAGGCGCGCACCGGCAGTGACCGCGGAGCCCTCTATGGCGCCTCCAGCAACAACGCGATGGCGGCCTTCTTGCGCCACCCCAACTTCCACCGCCAGATTCCCAACCTCTTTTTTGTGGGCGGCAGCGCGCACCCCGGCGGCGGAATCCCACTTTGCCTTCTGTCGGCAAAGATTGCGGCAGACCTCGGTTAGCAGATTGTGCATCCGAGGGGCACCCGCGTTGCGGTTTTTGCAGCCACGACCTAAATAAATCGAAGTATCTTTCTGAGCATCAAAGCCTATCCTATGCTCGGAACCATTTTGTTTAAACTAGTGCGCTCGTCAGACGGACTCCGCGAGCGCCTCTGGAAGCTCGCGTACGAAACCTTTCCCAAAGTACTACCCGACGCGGACTGGTGGTTCATGAACTACGGCTACGAACCCAGTGATGCCGAGCGCTACCAATTCGGAACCCTCGACGAGCAGCAGTTTCAGTGGCGTTCTCGGGCGATGTACCACTACCTCGCGGCACGTGCGCAGGTTGCGGGCAATGATGTGCTTGAGGTAGGTTCGGGCCGCGGGGGTGGCTTGCGGCACGTGGCCGAGACCATGCATCCGGCATCGGCAACCGGACTCGATTTTGCGGCCTCTGCGATCGCGTTTTGCCAGAAGAACCATGCGGGAACGTCGGTCCGCTACATCGAAGGCAACAGCATGGATATGCCCTTTGAGTCCGAGTCATTTGATGTGGTACTCAACGTGGAATCCTGCCATGCCTATCGGGACCAGGCCCAGTTCCTGCGCGAAGTGCTACGGGTGCTGCGCCCTGGCGGAACGCTCTACCTCGTGGATGTCAGAGCGCTTTGGAACTGGGATTTGCTCTACCAGTGGCTCAACGAAGCGGGCTTGGAGCTTCTCGAAAACGTGGATATTTCGCCGAATGTGGTCACGGCCATTGAACGGGACGAACCGACTAAAAAGGCATTGATCAAAAAGCGGGTTCCGTTTTGGTTGCGCGGAATGTTCACCGAGTTCGCCGGCAACGTGGGCTCTCAGCTGTACGAGCGGTTGAACAACGGCGAAATTCAGTACCGCAGAATCGTCGCCCGGCGTCCGGCCTAACCCCAGAGGTGGTCTTCGCGCAGGGCGATGGCCTCGCCAAAGAACTGCTGGGCGATCGCTTCAAAAGCCGGAGTATAGTCGCTCACCACAAACTGGTGCGGAGCCGTAGGCGCGACCGCATCACTGAGCAGGCCATGGGCTCCAAGCTCCAACGCAACGTGTTCTGCCACAATTTGGGGTGTCGAGAGCAGGGCAACCTCACGGCCCATACGCTGACCAATCTGTGCCGCGACAATCGGGTAGTGGGTGCAGGCCAGCACAAGGGCGTCCACGTCCTCGGCTTCAGTTGGGCGCGCGTAGCCGTCAATCACGGCGTCAAGGATGGGGCCCTGTAAAATATTCTCTTCAATTACCGGAACCAGCAGGGGGGTCGCCCAGGCACGCACGGCAGCGTCCGGAGCTGATTCCGCGAGTTTGGCCGGAAACACGCCCGACTTAATGGTGGCTTTGGTGCCCCAGATTCCGACGCGATGTACACCAAGGCGCGCGACCTCGGCGACCACTGGATCGATGACGTTGAATACGGGAACGGTGAGCGCCTCCACGAGCGCTTCATAGGCCACTGACGAGGCGGAATTGCAGGCCACGACGATGGCTTTGGCGCCAAGGTCGACCAAATGCTGTGCGATGGCCAGGCTGTAGCCGCGAATGGCCTCGGGCGATTTGTCTCCGTACGGCAGGTGTGCGGTGTCGCCAAAATAAAGAAGCCGCTCACCCGGGAGGCGATCGGCTAGTGCACGGGCGACGGTTAATCCGCCGACACCCGAATCAAAGAGCCCAATGGGCCCGTCCACCGGGGCGGACATTACTTGGCCAGGTAGGCGCGAACATCGGGGCCGAGGTTCATTCCGCCCTTGGCAAAAATCACTTGGCCCTTGCTTTGCGACGCGTCCAGCACGTAGGACACCTTCTTGGTCTCGGCAACGGCGTTGATGGCGTTCTGAAGCTTCTCGAGCACCGGGGTGATGAGCTCGATCTCTTTTTGCTGCAGCTGGCCTTGGGCGCCCTGCATGTACTCTTGGATGTTGTTGTACATCTCCTGAAGGCGGGTCTGCTCTTGGCGCTGGCGGAGCTCGGTCCACGTCGCGGCATTGGCCTGAAGGGCCTGAGCACCTTTCTCGAGTTCGGCGTTCATTTCTTTGGCCTCGGACTCAAACTTGGCTTGCTCGGCCTGAAGGGCCTCTTGGGCTAGCTTGTACTCGGGCATTTGCACCAAAAGGCTGTCGACATTCACGTGGGCGACGATAGACTGTGCGGAAGCTGCGCTGGCGAGCACAAGGGCGGCAATGAGAGCGATCTTTTTCATAATGGCAAAGGTAGGGAGTTAAAAGCCAAGCTGCTGCAGGACTTCGTTGGTGATGTCAAGAGATTCGTTGGCGTAGACTACCGCGAGGTTGCTGCCTTTGTCAAAGACAAAGTCCAGCTTCTTACGGCGGGCTACTTCGCGGATTGCTCCGGCGATTTGGGACTGAATGGGCGCGACCAACTCTTCTCGTTTGGCAAAGAGCGTGCCCTCGGGGGCAAAGTAGCGCATTTGGCGCGCTTTGGCGCTGTCGAGGGTGTTCGAAATGAGCTTTTGGCGCTCGGTGATCATTCCGGTAGTCAAGAGTACCCGCTCGGCTTCGAGCTGGCCGCGCAGGGCATCGGCGTCGTCAAAAAGGGACTGGACCTCGCCGTGGTACTGATTGTTCAAGCGCTCGACTTCGGCCTGGGCCTGAACGTACATGGGGTGGCGCTTCAGCAGGGCCTGGGTATCTACATAGCCCATGCGCTGGGCCGAAACGGCCAGTGAAGCAAAGATTCCGAGGGCAAAGAGAAGGCGGCGCATCACGAATTAAAACTGCTGGCCGAGGACAAAGTGGGTCTGCCACCCCGACGGGGTAATCTGTCCGGGCATGGGGTCAAAACCGTGGCCGAGGTCGACACCGAGCAGGCCAAACATCGGCATAAAGATGCGCAGGCCCACACCGGCTGAACGCTTGAGCTCAAAGGGCTGGTAGTCCGAGAAATTCAGGTAGTTGTTGCCGGCCTCTACGAATCCAAGCACAAAAATTTGGGCAGACGGGTTGGGCGAAATCAGGTAGCGCAGCTCTGAAGTGAACTTGTTGTACAGGGCTCCGCCGCCGGTAGGCGTCAAGCTGAAGTTGGTGTAGCCGCGCAGACCGATGATTTCGCGTCCGTCAAGCACGAAGTTCTGAAGTCCGTCGCCACCCATGTAGAAGCGCTCAAACGGAGGCAGGCCGTAGTCCTTGTTGTAGGACCCGAGGAAGCCGAACTCGCCGTAGCTGCGCACCACCAAATTCTTGGCGAGCTGCACGTAGTAGTCTCCTGAGAACTTGAACTTGTAGTACTCAATGAACTTATACTTCTCGTTGGCGGTCAGCTTGCTGTAGTCGCGTCCGTCGAGCAGCGAAATAGGGGGCGTCGCCTCGACGTTGAACGAAAGGCTAGATCCGCGGGTCGGAAAGATGGGCAGGTCGCGGTTGTCGCGGCGCAGGGTAAAGTTGTAGGCAATTGAATTGGCGATACCCGAGGTGAACATGCCTGTTCCAAAGGGGTAGTTGTTGATGTCAAAGCGACGGTAGTCGATCGCGTGGTACAGGGTGAAGTAGTCGTCGGGCCACTTCAGTCGAAGGCCCTGACCGAGTGTAACACCAGTGATGTTGATGCGCTGGGCCGTGCTGTCTGTGCGCCCTGACATGTTCATGCGGTTGTGGTAGGCCGTGAACGTGACTGAGTTCGGCTTCTTGCCGCCCAACCAGGGCTCGGTGAAGCTGAAGTTGTACGACGAGAAAAAGGTTCCGTTGCTCTGCGCCCGAATGTTGATGGTTTGCCCGTCGCCCGAGGGAAGCGGACGCCACGCCTTCTTGTTGAAAAGGTTGCGCGCGCTAAAGTTGTTAAAGTTCAAGCCGGCGGTTCCGATGACCATGTTGGCACCCCAGCCACCCTGAAGCTCGAGCTGACTGGTCGACTGCTCGGCGACCGTGTATTCAAGGTCTACGCTGCCCGTCATCGGGTCGGGATTGGGCGTGATGTTGATGGAGCGCGGGTCAAAGTAGCCCAACTGACCCAGTTCGCGAATGGTTCGCTGGATGTCGGCCTTTGAAAAGAGGTCGCCCGGACGGGTGCGGATTTCGCGGTAAATCACGTGGTCGTTGGTGCGGTCGTTGCCCATCACCGTCACTTTGCGCACCTTGGCGGGGCGGCCTTCGCGAATGCGGATTTCGAGGTCGATCGAATCGTTTTCGACGCGGGCTTCGACCGGAATCACGTTGCTAAACAGGTATCCGTTGTTGAGGTACAGCGACGAGATGTCGTTGCCGTTTGGATCGCCGTTGACCCGAGTGGCAAGCAGTTTGGAGTCGTAGCGGTCGCCTGCCTCAATCTTGAGAATGCTCTGAAGGGTGGCATTGTCGTACTTCGAATTGCCCAAAAAGCGCACACTGCGGTAGTAGTAGGGGCGTCCCTCTTCGATCGAGAATTCGATGCGGATCCGAGGCTTGTCCTTGACGTCGATGCGGTAGACGGTGTCGCGCACAATTCGGGCGTCGCGGTAGCCGGCGTGGTTGTAGGCCTCGACGATGAGGGCGCGCTCGCCTTCGAGCTTGTCTTCGAGGTACTTGGCAGACTGAAAAATGTTCCACCAGCGCAAGCGGTGCAGCTCGTCCATGGCGCGGCGCAGCTTTCCGCTTTTGAGGGCGGAATTTCCGGTAAACACAATGTCGTCAATGCGCAAGCGGGGCCCGGGCTCAACCTCAACCTTGACAATGACGGCCTGCACAAATTCGGTGTCGGGAATTGCCGTGAGTTTGGCCCGTGCGTCAGGGTATCCCTTCTCGACAAAGTGCTTGCGAATCGTGGCTTCTGCAGTGCGCAAGAGGTTGGACGAGACAATGGTTCCGCGGCTCAATCCCAGTTTCTCGCGCAGCGCATCCTGGCGCGATTTGCTGATGCCTTCAAAGTAGTACTTGCTCAATTTGGGCAAGGTCTTAAGGCGGAATTCGAGGTAGACGACCCCGCCGTTGCGCGCCGTAATGAAGAGCTGGACGTCTTCAAAAAGTTCTTGCTTCCAGAGGTTTCGGATTGCCGACGAAACTTTTTCTGAGGGGAACTGAACCACGTCGCCCACGCGGAGTCCGCTCAGCAGCGTCACCATGGCAGGGTCGAGTTCGTCGGCGCCTGTGACGAGAATTCCGCCGATTTCGTAGTCAATCCCGGCGGTGACTTCGACAGTTGGAACTGCGGGCATCTGCGCCCACAACGGGCTGGCGAGGGCCACGAGGGCGGCCAGGACGAGGGATTTGCTGCGCATCATGCGGTGAGTTGTTCGCTGGTTTTTCCAAGGCGGCGTTCGCGTCCGGCGTACTGCTCGAGCGCTTCGACCAGGTCTTCCTTCGAAAAATCAGGCCAAAGTACGGGCAAGAAGACGAATTCTGCGTACGAAATCTGCCACAAGAGAAAGTTTGAGATGCGCTGTTCGCCGCTCGTGCGGATTACTAATTCGGGGTCCGGAAGGTCGTGGGTCCACAGCGATTGGGCGATGTCGGCCTCGGTGATGGCTTCGGGCTGAAGTTCCCCATTGGCTGAACGCCTCGCTAGGCTTTGCACGGCCCCTAGTATTTCTTGGCGGCTGCCGTAGCTGAGCGCCAGTGTGAGCACCATGCGCTCGTTGCCAGCGGTGGCTTCGCGCGTGGCATCAAGTTGGCGGCGTGCCTTGGCGGGCAGGGCATCAAGGTTGCCGATGGCGTGCAGGCGAATGCCGTTTTCTTGCAGCACCGGGAGCTCTTTGCTCAAGCTGGTCATGAGAATGTTCATCAGCGCGTCCACTTCGGCCCTGGGGCGCTGCCAGTTCTCTTCAGAAAAGGCATAGACGGTGAGGTAGCGGATTCCAAGTTCCGCCGCACCCGTCGCTGCGCGACGCAGAGCCTCTACACCGATCTCATGGCCGCGCACACGGGTGGCAAAGCCCTGCTTTTTGGCCCAACGGCCGTTGCCGTCCATGATAATCGCGACGTGCTGCGGAATCTGTTTCATCAGTTAAGGAATGCGGC